>NZ_BAAGGQ010000010.1:0-85178 GCF_054658595.1 Lactovum odontotermitis | reverse complement strand
GTCTAAATATCGAAAATGAATATACTGACGTCGCAAAAAATATTACGGAATAGTTTAATTGCTTATTGGCTCATTCTTCCTGTTATCTTTTTCATGATTTTAGGAATTTATTCTGTACAGAGTGAACTGCCTTATAAAGAGATAATTACAGAAGTGCCAAGTCTTGCGGTTGCTTTCCTGGTCTGCTGTATTTTACTGATTATGGCTTTCATTCTTCACTCTATTTTTGCCATGAAAGAAGAGGCCAAAACGCTGAAAAGTTTTGTGCTGTTTGCGGTTATTCAACAGCTGATTACTTTAAACTTCATTGGCGCAGGGATTTCTTATCTTTATTACAGAATTATCCCAAAAGCTGAAAAAACTGATAAAATAAAAAGGGCTCCTTTAATTCTTGCCCTTGTAATTTTAGTGACTGTGTTATCGTTGCTGTCAGCGGTTCTGCTGCTCATTCAGACAATTAAATAAAAATATACGAAAGAGGAAAAAATGTTCGGACTTGGTAAAAACAAAAGCAAAAAAGAGAATGTAGACAATGGGCTGTATTCACCTGTGAAAGGTGATGTGATAAGCATTGATAAGGTCAGCGACCCTGTTTTCGCACAGAAAATGATGGGAGAGGGCTATGCTGTTGAGCCGGCGGACAATAAGATTTGTGCGCCTGTGTCTGGAACTGTCACCATGATGCAGGGACATGCGGTTGGTCTTGTCCGTGCGGACGGGTTGGAAGTGCTGCTTCATATCGGCCTTGATACTGTCTCGCTGAATGGCGCGCCGTTTTCTTTTAAGGTGAAGACTGGTGATGCTGTCAATGGCGGAGAAGAGATAGGCACAGCGGACTTCGCAGCTGTGGAGGCAGCAGGTCTTCAGAAGACAGTCGTTGTTGTTTTCACGAATACAGGCGACAAGCTTGAGCAGTTTACGGTAAATGAAACTCAGGCAGAAAGCGGCGAAAAAATCGGCGAAGCCGTGACAAAATAAGGGGGTATATGTTATAATTTTCTCATGGAGAATCTAAAAAAACAGGCCGGCGTCGAAGCCGCCAAATTTGTTCAGCCTGACATGATTGTGGGGCTGGGCACAGGTTCGACGGCGGCCTTTTTCGTGGAAGAAGTGGCGCGGCGTGTGCGTGAGGAAAATCTGAGAATCACGGCGGTCACGACTTCTGACGCAACGGCCGCACAGGCTGAGTTGCTGGGCATGACAATTTCTGCCTTTGACAGTGTGCCTTATGTGGATTTGACGGTTGACGGCGTGGATGAATTTGACCCGGCGCTCAATGGCATTAAGGGCGGCGGTGCGGCGCTTCTGATGGAGAAAATCGTCGCGGTCAATTCGCATGATATTATCTGGATTGCGGATGAGCGCAAACGTGTTCAGCAGCTGGGGGCTTTTCCTCTGCCGGTGGAGGTTGTCCAGTTCGGCGCAGGCCTGCTTTTTGAGAAATTTGAGAGAGCGGGTTATCATCCTAGCTGGCGGACTAGTTCTTCCGCCGGGAATCGTCTTGTCACCGATCAGGGCCATTTTATTATTGACCTTCATCTGAGGAAAATCACAGATGCCGGCAAGCTTGCGTTGTCGCTTGACCAGACGGTCGGCGTGGTGGAACATGGTCTTTTTCTGAATCTGGCCAAAAAGGTGATTTTGGCGGGACAGGACGGAATTGAGCTTATTTTTGACAATTCCTAAGCTTTCTGATATACTATATCACGGTACTTTTTACATTTGGATAACTACAGAAGAACGTTAAAAGTTGCCAAACTTCTAGTCAGAACTTGTTTTGAGCGAGCATATACTGACACACCAAATTGAAAAAAATGAAAGGATTGCTTTCCAATATTGTTTTTGCTCAACGGATTGCCGTAAATGATAAAGTAAAGCAGACAGAGTTAATGCCTACAATTAACCAACTTGTGCACAGCCCTCGTAAGTCAAAGGCTGTCAAATCAAAGTCTCCTGCCATGAATGTCGGCTACAACAGCCGCAAAAAGGTACAGACTAAACTTGCAAGCCCACAGAAACGCGGTGTTGCAACGCGTGTCGGAACTATGACACCTAAGAAGCCTAACTCAGCGCTTCGTAAATTCGCCCGTGTGCGTCTTTCGAACCTGATGGAGGTGACTGCTTATATCCCTGGTATCGGCCACAATCTGCAGGAACACAGCGTTGTGCTTCTTCGCGGCGGTCGTGTAAAGGATCTTCCTGGTGTACGTTATCATATCATCCGCGGTGCGCTTGATACTGCTGGTGTGACGGACCGTAAGCAGGGCCGTTCTAAATATGGCGCTAAGCGTCCAAAAGCTTAAGAAAGGAGATAAGATAAATGCGTAAAAATCGTGCCCCAAAACGTGAAGTTTTGGCAGATCCAGTTTATAATTCAGTTGTCGTGTCACGTCTTATCAACCGTCTCATGCTTGATGGTAAACGCGGCGTCGCTACAAACATTGTTTACGGTGCTTTTGAGCAGATTAAGGAAGCAACGGGCAACAACCCGCTTGAAGTCTTTGAGTCAGCAATGGAGAACATCATGCCGATGCTTGAAGTTCGCGCACGCCGTGTCGGCGGCTCAAACTATCAGGTCCCTGTTGAAGTGCGTCCAGAGCGTCGTACGACACTTGGCCTGCGCTGGCTGGTAACTATTGCCCGCAAGCGCGGTGAGCATACAATGCAGGATCGTCTTGCAAAAGAAATCATGGATGCAGCAAATAATACTGGTGCAGCTGTCAAGAAACGTGAAGATACTCACAAAATGGCAGAAGCTAACCGTGCCTTTGCTCACTTCCGCTGGTAAGACTTACTTTACCTGGTTGAGATTTGAAAAGATTTGAACTGAGCTGGGCGTAAGCTCAACTCAGTTTTTAACAAGATGTGAAGCACGCCCGCTATGAAGCGTAGAGATTTAGGAAATTGAGGTTCTGCCTGCAAGGCAGGTTCTCAATTTATCTAATCTCCTAGCTTCAGGCGTGCTGAACTCAGTTAAACAAGATGTGAAGCACATCCGCTATGAAGCGTAAGAATTTAGAAAATCGCGGTTCTGCCTGTAAGGCAGGTTCCGATTTGTCTAATTCTCTAGCTTCAGGCGTGCTGAACTCAGTTAAACAAGATGTGAAGCACGTCCGCTATGAAGCGTAAGAATTTAGAAAATCGCGGTTCTGCCTGTAAGGCAGGTTCCGATTTGTCTAATTCTCTAGCTTCAGACGTGCTGAACTCAGTTAAAATCACAAGGAGATAATAAACAAAATGGCCCGAGAATATTCCCTCGAAAACACTCGTAACATTGGTATCATGGCCCACGTCGACGCTGGTAAAACCACGACGACAGAGCGCGTGCTCTACCACACACATAAAATCCACAAAATCGGTGAAACCCATGACGGCGCTTCACAGATGGACTGGATGAAACAGGAGCAGGAGCGCGGTATTACCATCACTTCTGCCGCAACTACCGCCTACTGGAAAGGCAACCGCATCAACATTATCGACACGCCGGGACACGTGGACTTCACCATTGAAGTTCAGCGTTCACTCCGTGTTCTTGATGGTGCCGTAACTGTCCTTGATTCACAGGTCGGTGTTGAGCCTCAGACAGAAACTGTTTGGCGTCAGGCGACTGAATACAAGGTTCCGCGTATCGTCTTCTCAAACAAGATGGACAAGACAGGTGCAGACTACTTTAACTCAGTAGCTTCACTGCATGAGCGTCTTCAGGCAAATGCGCACCCGATTCAAATTCCAATCGGCTCTGAGGATAACTTGAGCGGCGGCATTGACCTCGTTGAGATGAAAGCTTGGCACTATGACGGTGCACCTGAGGAAAATGCTGTAGAAATTCCAATTCCGGATGATATGAAAGAATTGGCTGAAGAGTGGCGTGCTAAGCTGGTTGAAGCAGTTGCTGAAACTGACGACGAGCTGACAATGAAGTACCTCGAGGGTGAAGAAATCACCATTCCTGAGCTGAAAGCAGCCATTCGTAAAGCGACGATTGCAGCTGAATTCTTCCCGGTAATGGGTGGTTCTGCCTACAAGAATATGGGTGTTAAGGCAATGCTTGATGCAGTCCTTGACTACCTGCCTTCACCAGTGGACGTTCCAGCTATCAAAGGAATCAATCCTAAGACTGATAAAGAAGAAGAGCGTCATCCATCTGATGATGAGCCATTCTCAGCGATTGCCTTCAAGATTATGACTGACCCGTTTGTTGGACGTCTGACATTCTTCCGTGTGTATTCCGGTCATGCTGAGGCAGGTTCTTATGTTCTGAATGCTGAGACAGGCAAAAAAGAGCGTTTGGGCCGTATCGTGCTCATGCATGCCAATCACCGCGCTGAAATCAATGAAGTGTGGGCAGGTGATATCGCTGCTGCCATCGGATTCAAAGATACTAAAACCGGTGATACCATTTGTGACGAAAAAGCGCCAATCATCCTCGAGTCAATCGTCTTCCCTGACCCTGTCATCGAAATCGCCATTGAGCCTAAGTCTAAGGCTGACCAGGACAAGATGGGTACAGGCCTGCAGAAGCTGGCTGAAGAAGACCCTTCATTCCGCGTGTCAACGAACCAGGAAACTGGCGAGACGGTCATTGCCGGTATGGGCGAGCTTCACCTTGATGTCCTTGTCACGCGTTTGAAAGACGAGTTCGGGGTTGAGGCCAATGTTGGTGCACCTCAAGTATCTTACCGAGAGACTTTCCGTGCCCCTGTTACTCAAGCGCGCGGCTTCTTCAAGCGTCAGTCAGGTGGTAAAGGTCAATATGGTGACGTCTGGATTGAATATACACCGAATGAAGAAGGAAAAGGCTTCGAATTCGAAAATGCCATCGTTGGTGGTGTCGTTCCTCGTGAATACATTCCAGCTGTACAAAAAGGACTGGAAGAGTCCATGGCAAATGGTGTCCTTGCAGGTTATCCGCTGGTTGACATCAAAGCCAAGCTCTATGATGGTTCATACCATGAAGTCGATTCATCTGAAATGGCCTTCAAGGTTGCCGCTTCATTGTCATTGAGAGAAGCAGCTAAGCATGCAAATGCTGTTATCCTTGAGCCTATCATGAAAGTGACGATTACTGTGCCTGAAGAGTACATGGGCGATGCAATCGGCCACGTCAACTCACGTCGCGGTAGTGTTGAAGGTATGGAAGCTCTGGGCAAGACTCAAATCGTTCATGCCATGGTGCCTTTGTCAGAAATGTTCGGCTATGCCACGGTTATCCGTTCTGCAACTCAGGGCCGCGGTACGTTTATGATGGTGTTTGACCACTACTCAGATGTGCCTAAGGCTGTCCAAGAAGAAATTATCAAGAAAAACGGCGGAAATTCCTTAGCTGATTAATTGATACGAATAATGTGAAAATGTCCCAGAACTTGGGGCATTTTTCGAATTTTTAAATACTTAATGTGATTGTAATTTCTGGTGTGGGGCATTATTAACGTTAGAAAATGTCTCGAAAATGAGGCGCTTTCAGTGAAAATTTAATACGTTTCTGCGGCAATGTTCGGAATTTGAAACATTAATGTGCTATAATGGACATTAAGAGGTAAAATTAATGAAAAGAAGCGAACGTTTGGTGGATTTAACGAATTATCTTTTGGAAAATCCATTCCAGCTGCAAAAGTTGAATCAATTCACACAAAGATATTCGGCATCAAAATCAACAATTTCTGAGGATTTGGAGATTATCAGAGGAGTTTTCAAGGCGCGGGAAATCGGTGAACTTCGGACATATACCGGGACAACTGGCGGTATTTCGTTCATTCCGGACATTTCTGACACCAAGTCCAAGCGCTTGGCTCAGGAAATTGAAGAGCTGATGACCCACAATAATCGGATTCTGCCGGGCGGCTATCTTTACCTTTCGGACATTTTAGGTCATCCTGTAAACCTTCGGAAAATCGGGCAAATTCTGGCTCACGAGTTTATTGATAATCGGGTCGATGCTGTCATGACTATTGCCACCAAGGGAATTCCCATTGCACAAGCAGTGGCCGAGTGTCTATGTGTGCCTTTCATTGTGGCGAGGCGTGACCCTAAGGTCACAGAGGGAGCAACTATTGCAGTGAACTATATGTCAGGCTCCAGCGCCAAGGTGGAATCAATGGTGCTCTCAAAACGAGCTTTGTCAGCCGGTCAGCGAGTTCTAATCGTGGATGATTTCATGAAAGGCGGCGGGACTCTTAATGGTATGAAGAGTCTAGTGCAGGAAATGGACTGTCGCGTGGCGGGCGTGTCTGTGTTCATTGAGGGGCCTTTCCGCGGTGAGCGTCCGCTGGCGGACTACCGCTCGATGCTTCGGGTGGATGATATTGACTTGTCGGACCATACTATTACTGTTCGCTTGGGGAATATTTTTGACGAAAATAATTAAAGAAAAGCAGAGGCGCGCGACCTCTGCTTTTTAATCGGGAAGACAGGATTCGAACCTGCGACACCCTGGTCCCAAACCAGGTACTCTACCAAGCTGAGCTACTTCCCGTAGCTGATACTATTCAATTTTGAAACTGGAAATTTGCTCTGTGTACTTTGGAGGAGTACCTGCAAGGAGGAAAACTTCGTTTTCCTTATCCGCAGCCTCAAAGCAGTGCTTTGAGCTCTACCAAGCTGAGCTACTTCCCGTAGCTGATACTATTCAATTTTGAAACTGGAAATTTGCTTTGTGTACTTTGGAGGAGTACCTGCAAGGAGGAAAACTCCGTTTTCCTTATCCGCAGCCTCAAAGCAGTGCTTTGAGCTCTACCAAGCTGAGCTACTTCCCGTAGCTGATACTATTCAATTTTGAAACTGGAAATTTGCTCTGTACTCTTGACAAGAGTACCTGCAAGGAGGAAAACTTTGTTTTCCTTATCCGCAGCCTCAAAGCGGTGCTTTGAGCTCTACCAAGCTGAGCTAGCTTCCCCTAGCTGATACAACTAACCTGCTAACAAAGTAAAAAGCCGAAGGCTTTTGATTTGTCCTAAGAAAACAACAAGGAGGATTTGCTTCGCAAATCTTTTATAGAAACGGCTTCTTCTATATCTTTAGGAAGCCTACCAAAACCTGCCACTGGCAAGGAAGATTTGCTGCGCAAATCGTTATTAAACCTGGCTTCTTTTACATTTTTAGGAAGCCAGCATCAATGTCCGCAAGGACATTGATGCGCCCAGCAGGATTCGAACCTGCAACCGCTTGATTCGTAGTCAAGTACTCTATCCAGTTGAGCCATGGGCGCTTTTTGACAACAACTTATTGTAGCACAAGTATTTAAATTTAGCAACTGATAAATGACAGAGCAATTGACATTTGCATGAGAAGTGTCTCATAACTTGGCTTGTAAATTAATTGAAATATTTGACATTAGAAATTTACTGAAATTCTCGGCAGATTCTGCTATAATTGTCTATAGTTAAATTTTAGAATGAAAAGATGGAGGTTCCTGATGAAAGGAATTATTTTGGCGGGCGGTTCTGGGACTCGCCTTTACCCGTTGACGCGCGCTGCAAGCAAGCAGCTGATGCCGATTTACGATAAGCCGATGGTCTATTACCCCTTGTCAACCCTGATGCTGGCAGGAATCAAAGACATTCTGATTATTTCAACCCCGGAGGACACGCCGCGTTTCGAGGAACTGCTGGGCGACGGCTCCGAGCTAGGCATTAACCTCCAATACGCTGTTCAGCCTTCACCAGACGGCCTCGCACAAGCCTTTATCATCGGGGCTGACTTTATCGGCAAGGACAACGTGGCGCTGATTTTGGGGGACAATATTTATCATGGACCAGGCATGTCAAAACTCCTGCAGAAAGCAGCTGCCAAAGAAACGGGCGCAACTGTCTTCGGCTACCATGTCACTGACCCAGAGCGATTTGGCGTCGTCGAGTTTGACGAGAACATGAACGCCGTTTCAATTGAAGAAAAGCCTGAAGTTCCCAAGTCAAACTATGCCGTTACAGGCCTGTATTTCTACGATAACGACGTCGTAGACATCGCAAAGAACATCAAACCATCGCCTCGCGGCGAACTGGAAATCACGGACGTGAATAAGGCCTACCTGGAGCGCGGTGACTTGTCAGTTGAGCTCATGGGACGCGGATTTGCCTGGCTGGATACAGGTACACATGCTTCGCTTCTTGAAGCTGCACAGTATATCGAAACTGTTCAGCGCATGCAGAATGTCATGGTAGCTAACCTTGAAGAAATTGCCTGGCGCATGGGCTACATCACAGACGAAGATGTCTTCAAGCTGGCGCAGCCTTTGAAGAAAAACGATTATGGTCAGTACCTGCTGCGATTGATAAAAAAAGCTTAAGGTCTAAATTTTCACGACGGAAAAGCACTTGATAAACATTTAGAAAGAAAAGTTATGAAAAAATATTTACCATGGAACTCCATAACTTCAAAGAGAGATAAAATCGCAGAAGTTGTGATATTCGTCATTTCGATTGTAATTGCCCGCTTCGTGTCTGAACAAATCATTGGACAGGCTTGGCTGATGAGCTTTCTCCTTGGTCTCATCGTGCTTATCACAGTTGATTTAATACTTTCTTTTGCTTATGTTGTAATATCTGAAAAAATAGAAAGAGTTTGAAAGAAAAAAGAATGACAGAAGAATTTTTTGAAAAGCCGTTAGCCGCTCATCCAATCGCTGAAATCCCAGGCGTGATTAAGTTTGACATCCCCGTACACGGCGACAATCGCGGCTGGTTTAAGGAAAATTTTCAGAAAGAAAAAATGCTCCCGCTTGGCTTTCCTGAGAGCTTCTTTGCAGCAGATAAACTGCAGAATAACATCAGTTTCAGCAAGAAAAATGTCTTGCGGGGACTTCATGCTGAGCCCTGGGACAAATATATTTCGATAGCGGACGCAGGCCGCGTTTTAGGCGCATGGGTCGACTTACGCGAAGGCGAGAGCTTCGGCCATGTTTACCAGGCTATCATTGACGCAAGCGTCGGCATGTACATCCCCAAGGGTGTCGCCAACGGCTTTCAGGTTCTCAGCGACACTGTTTCATACAGCTACCTGGTCAACGATTACTGGGCTTTGGAGCTGAAACCGAAGTACGCTTTCGTGAATTATGCTGACCCGGCGCTCGGCATTCAGTGGGAAAACCTGGCCGAAGCTGAAGTTTCTGAGGCGGATAAGAATCATCCGCTGTTGAAGGACGTTGCGGCTTTGCACGAGGATATTTCTTAATAATGCCTACCATCGTTATGTGGTGAATCTCTCTAAGCCTGCAAAAGTTTTGAGCTTAGAAGAAAGGTTTCAGGAAAATGGATTATGAAAAATTCTTTGTTTCGCTTTCCCGGCAAATTCCGCATATTTCCAGAATTGTTCTATTCGGCAGTCGAGCTCGAGGCGATTTCAACGAGAAATCAGATTTTGACATTGCGATATATGGCGGGCTGAATTTTCAGGATAAGCTGTTGATTCGTGATAAAATTGAAGAATGGCATTTTGTTTATAAAGTTGATTTGGTTTTCATGAATGAGTTGACGGATGATGAAATGCGGTCAAACATCGAGAAAGATGGAATTGTAATTGTGAATAAGGTCCAGCAGAAAACAGCGAATTATGCAAATGCTCTGAAGCGGCTGAATGAGGCGCTATCAGTAGAACCGGCGGATGATATCGTGCTGGATGCAATTATTCAGCGCTTTGAGTTTACGGTGGAGCTGGCCTGGAAGACGATGCGGGCCGTCTTGCTTGATGAGGGGGTTGCGCAGGATGAGCTGATGAGTCCCAAGCAAGTGGTGCGCAGCGCTTTTCAGGCGGATTTGATTTCAGCTGGAGAGGTTTGGTTTGCAATGCTGGAGGCGCGGAATATCACAAGTCATGTGTACGATTTGGCACAAGCCGAGAAAATTGTTGACGAAATCAGAGCGACTTTCATTACTGAACTTGAAAAATTAGAGAAAAAATTGGAGAAATAAACAAAAATGGAATCACCATACAAAAATATCGTCGTGACCGGCGGCGCAGGCTTTATCGGCTCGAATTTTGTACACTATGTCTACAATAACTTCCCGGACGTGCATGTCACGGTGCTGGACAAGCTGACTTATGCGGGCAATGTCAATAATATCAACATGCTGTTCGACAGCGGCCGTGTGGAGCTGGTGGTCGGCGATATCGCGGACCCTGAAATCGTGGACCAGGTTTTCGCCAAGGCGGATGCGGTGGTGCATTATGCGGCGGAAAGCCATAATGATAATAGTTTGAAGTCGCAGGATGAGTTTATCCATACGAATTTTATCGGCACTTATACGTTGATTCAGGCAGCGCGTAAATATGACTTGCGTTTCCATCATGTCTCGACCGATGAAGTCTACGGTGATTTACCTTATCGTGAAGACCTGCCAGGACACGGAGAAGGGCCAGGTGAGAAGTTCACCGACCATACACCATATAATCCGTCAAGCCCTTATAGCTCGACGAAAGCGGCTTCTGACTTAATCGTGCGTGCATGGGTGCGGTCTTTCGGGCTCAAAGCTACGATTTCGAACTGCTCCAATAACTACGGACCTTTCCAGCACATCGAGAAGTTCATTCCGCGCCAGATTACGAACATTCTTTCTGGCATCAAGCCCAAGCTCTACGGCGACGGCAAGAACGTGCGCGACTGGATTCACACGGAGGATCACAGCTCTGGCGTATGGACCATCCTGACAAAGGGACGTATCGGCGAGACTTATCTTATCGGTGCCGACGGCGAGAAGAACAACAAGGAAGTGCTTGAGGACATTCTGACGCGCATGGGCAAGGACAAAGACGACTATGACCGTGTGACAGACCGCGCAGGGCATGATTTGCGCTATGCGATTGACAATACGAAACTGCGCACAGAGCTCGGCTGGACGCCGAAGCATACGGACTTTGAGAGCGGACTGCAGGCGACGATTGACTGGTACCGGGATAATGAGGACTGGTGGAAGGCTGAAAAGGCTGCGGTTGAGGCGAAATATGCTGAGACGCAGAAGATTTTAGACAAATAAGTTGAAATAATCGCTCTGCAAAAGTGAATTTGAATGAAAAGGAGACGCATCATGTTTGAAAAAGCAAAAGAAGAACTTGATAAAGGAATGCCGCTGATTAGTTATATCAAGAAGAACTACGGCTTTGACTCAGTTGCTGAGTTTGAGGCTTATGTGGCAGAGCTCAAGGAAAAAGCAGAGAAATACGATTCTCTGACGAAAGAAGGAAAGAAATGATTTTAATCACAGGCGGAAACGGCCAGCTGGGTACTGAACTGCGTCACTTGCTGGATGAACGCGGTGTCGAATATTTTGCGGCAGATGTGGCAGAACTGGATATTACGGACAAGGTCAGTGTTGATGCTTTTTTCGACAAAAACAAGCCGACTGTCGTTTATAACTGTGCGGCTTATACGGCTGTGGACAAGGAAGAAGACGAAGGCAAGGTGCTGGGCGAGAAAATCAACGTGGACGGAACGCGCAACATCGCTGAGGCCTGTGCTCGGGTCGGCGCGACGATGGTGCAGATTTCCACAGACTATGTTTTCGGAGGCTTCCTGCCGGTTGGACAAGAATGGAACGAAGACGGCGAAGAGAAGCACCCTGTCAGTGAATACGGCCGCACGAAGGATTTAGGCGAGCAGGCGATTGAAGCGTCTGGCGCGAAGTTCTACATTATCCGCACGGCTTGGCTTTTCGGCTCTTATGGCCCGAATTTTGTCTTTACCATGCAGAAACTGGCCGAGACGCACGCGGAAATCACGGTGGTCAGTGACCAGCACGGTCGTCCGACTTGGAGCCGCACTTTGGCTGAATTCATGGTACATCTGGTCGACACGGACGCAGCACCAGGCTTTTATCACTTGACAAATGATGCGGCGCCAGGTGAAGACGTGACCTGGTTTGACTTTGCGACGGAAATCCTTAAAGACACAGACACGGTTGTGAAACCGGTCAGCTCAGAGAATTTTGCGGCGAAAGCCAAACGTCCCTTCAACTCGACCATGTCGCTCAAAAAGGCGAAGGCTACAGGCTTTGAAATCCCAAGCTGGCAGGATGCGCTGCATCAGATGCTGGCTGTCGGTGATTTACGCCCCAATAAGGACATGGAAAAAGGTACATTGAGAAAGTAAAACATTGAAAAAGATTTTGCTCATTATCCCAGCTTTTAACGAATCTGAAGGCATCGTCGCGGTTATCCGGAAGGTCGATGCTTTTCGTGCGAAATGGGCAAATATGAACAAAGGCCGCCAGCTCGACTACATCGTCATCAATGACGGCTCCACAGACAATTCTGAAGAGGTTCTTTTGGCCAATGACATCAAGCATATTGAGCTGATTCAGAATCTGGGCATTGGCGGCGCGGTTCAAACGGGTTATAAGTACGCGCTGGAAAATGATTATGATGTGGCTTGTCAGTTCGACGGCGATGGACAGCATGAGATTGAGTCTCTGCCAGCCCTCGTGAATCCGATTCTGGCAGGGGAGGTTGATTTTGCTGTAGGCTCGAGATTTGTTGAGGGGAGTCCGTCGGAGTTTACTTCATCGGCAGCGCGTCAAATCGGCATCGGAATACTTTCAGCGGTCTTGAAATTTGTTTCCAAACTAACAATAAAAGATATTACGAGCGGCTATCGGGCCGGCAACCGCAAAGTCATTGAAATCTTTGCCCGTGACTATCCCAGACGTTATCCGGAGCCGGAGTCTTATATCGCGCTCAAGGAGAAGAAGTTGCGCGTGAAGGAGTTCGGTGTTAAAATGTATGAACGGAGGTTCGGTAAATCGAGCATTGATTTTCGGGCCGGGTTCTCCTATATGTACAGTGTGTTGCTGACGCTGTTGATTGTCGGCTTGGCCGAGAGAAAATAAAAAGAACTGGAGCTGCTTGAGATGCCATTTCAACTGAGAATTCTAGCGATTATAATTGCAGTCTTATTTGCGGGCTACATCTTCTTTTTGGTGCGTCGCAGCCGCTCGGATGTGCTGCGCCAGCGGAAGTGGATTTTCCTGTCGCTGGTCATGATTCTGGGCTCGGTTTTCTCGGATTTCGGCTGGAAAGTGGCGAGACTTTTAGGCTTCACGACTTATTCGACTTTTACGATTTATATTATTATTGTCATTATTCTGCTTTTCATTTTCAGGATGGAGCTGTCGCTGATTGTGGCGGAGAAGCAGGTTAAGGAGCTGATTCAGGAAGTTTCGATTTTGAAAGAGAAGGTTGCTGAGAATACGGGAGAGCGCGCAGCTGAGCATAAACACAGTGAAAAGGGAGAAAACAGTGGAAGAATTGAAAATTGATGTGCTTTTTCCTTTTTACGGCAATGTTGAGCTCATGAAAATCGCTGTCCAGTCGGTGCTTGACCAGACCTACACGGATTGGGCGCTGAAGGTTTTTGACGATGGAAATCCGGGAAAAGAAACGGCCGAATTTTTTGAAGAAATTTGCAAAAAAGATGCGCGCGTTCAGTACACGCGAAATGAAGTCAATCTAGGCGCCAATAAAAACTATGAAAAAGCGCTGGAAAGTGCGACTGCGCCCTACTTTGTCATGATGGGTGCAGATGACAAAATGCATCCGGATTTTCTGCAGCGTTTCGTTGAGGTCCGCCAGTCCTATGGAACCTTGGAAATGTATCAGCCCATGGTTGACATCATTGACGAGCAAGGCACGACCTATTTGCCGATGTCTGACCGTGTTAAGCGTCAAATTATGCCGACGCGGGCCGGCCTTTATGCGGGTGAGCTTATTGCCGAGTCCTATATTTCCGGCTGGCACTATTTCCCCTCAATTATCTGGAGCACCAAAGCAGCGCAGCAGTTCGGCTTTGACGAAAAATACAATATCGTGCAGGATGTCAACCTTGGCGTAAAAATCCTGCAGCGCGGCGGCTCTCTTTATTTTGATAAAAATCACACAACCTTTTCTTATCGGCGCCATCTTGCATCCGACTCCATGCAAGCAGCCCTTGACGGTCGGCGTTTTCAGGAAGAAAAAAACTTTTTTGTCGCCAAAGAAGCCGAGTTTCGTCAGTTGGGCTGGAATCGGGCGGCCAAGAAAGCAAAGAACCACTACTATTCAAGAATGCATGCGCTATTCCTGGTTCCCCTGGCTCTTCGGACAGATAAGAAACAAGCGAGGCAGCTTTTCAGACATGTGTTGAATCGGGATTAACTGATTTTTGAGAAAATATAAGAATCTTGTCTAAAAACAGGATTTTTTTGTAAAATAACCGTTAAAAAATATTCATTTACGCGTTATTCTGGTAAAATTTAAGAGAGAAAAATAAAAAGAAAAGGCGGAAATAAAATGACAAAAATAGGATTTATCGGCACAGGCGTGATGGGCGCTGCGATGGCAGGACACTTGCTGGATGCAGGCCATGAGCTTTACGTGAACAACCGCACCCGTTCTAAAACAGACAAACTCGTTGCAAAAGGCGCAGTTTGGTGTGAGACAGCAAAAAAAGTCGCAGAATCAGCAGACATTATCTTCTCAATCGTCGGATTTCCCAAAGATGTGCGGGAAATTTACTTCGGTGAAAATGGCATCCTAGCGGCTGCCGGCCTAGCTGGGAAAATCCTTGTAGACCAGACAACCAGCGAACCCGCTCTTGCAAGAGAAATACATGCAGCGGCGGAAAAATTGGGGGCCGCTGCGCTTGATGCACCCGTATCAGGCGGGGACCTCGGCGCCAAAAACGCCACACTGACGATTATGGTCGGCGGAGATGAAGCTGTTTACGAAAAAGTACTCCCGCTCTTTGAAATCGAAGGCAAAACCATCGCCCGCCAAGGCGAAGCAGGCGCCGGTCAGCACGCGAAGATGGCGAACCAAATTGCCATTGCCGGCACAATGACAGCCATGACGGAGTTTCTGGTCTATGCCGATGCCGCAGGTCTAGACCTGGACAAAATGCTTGAAACAGTCAGCGGCGGTTCCGCAGCGAGCTGGTCATTGACGAACTATACACCGCGTGTGCTTCGGGAAGATTTTACGCCGGGATTTTTTGTCAAACACTTTATCAAAGACTTGCGAATTGCGCTTGAAGAAGCCGAGAAAATGAAAATTGAACTTCCCGCCACCGCTCAAGCTAAGAAACTCTATGATATGCTGGCCGAGAAAGGCTTTGAGAACGACGGAACCCAGGCGCTGATTAAATTATACTGGCCTGAGGGTAAACGTCCTGAGAAGAGGTAAGAACGCTCTTGAGAGAGTACAAAAAAGTGAGCCGTGACTCACTTTTTGTTTATCTTTATTACATTTCTTCCGGTGCCTGAACATTAAGCAGACGAAGTGCTTCTTTAAGAACCACGGCTACTGCATAAATCAGAGTTAAGCGGCTGTCTTTTTCAGCGTTGTCATCAAGGATGCGAACCTGCGCATAGTAGCGGTTAAAGGCCTGCGCTAGAGAGATTGCATATTTTGCAACAATAGAAGGCTCATATTTATCAGCTGCGCGCTTGACTGTAGCTGGAAAGTCCTGCATGAGCTTGACAAGCTCCCAGTGCTCATTGCCGGCGAATTGAACATCATATTCAGCGTTAGGGTCGTAGCCTGCCTTGCGCAGAATCGACTGGATACGAGCGTAGGCATATTGGACATAAGGACCGGTTTCGCCCTCAAAGGAGACCATTTCTTCAAGATTGAAGTCATAGCCGTTCATGCGGTCCGTTTTGAGGTCGTAGAAAGTGACAGCGCCGATGCCGACTTGATGTGCGACTTTTTCCTTGTTCGGCAGCTCCGGATTTTTATCATTAATCATTTTGAGCGCGCGGTCAACCGCTTCGTCGAGCGCCATTTCGAGCTTCACAACGTGGCCCTTACGGGTGGAGAATTTCTTCCCGCCCTGCGTCACCATGCCGAAAGGAATGTGCGTCATATCGTCGGACCAGTCATAGCCAGCCTCTTTGAGCACGGCCTTGAGCTGTTTGAAGTGGTTAATCTGCTCGGCACCGACAACATAGAGCGATTTGACGAAATCAAAAGTCTGCTTACGGTAAACGGCAGTCGCCAAGTCACGAGTAATGTACAAAGTTGCACCATCTGTCTTTTTAATCAGAGCCGGATTAAGATTGTATTTATCAAGGTCAACCACTAAAGCGCCGCGGGACTCATGTAACAGTCCCTTCTTTTCAAGGTCGTCAGCAATAGCATCCATTTTATCAGAATAGAAACTTTCCCCAGTGAAGAAGTCGAAAGTCACGCCCAGCTTGTCATAAATACGGTTGAATTCAAGCAGCGACACGTCAGAGAACCATTTCCAGATACGCAGCGCTTCCTCATCACCCTGCTCCATCTTGAGGAACCAGGCACGTCCTTCTTCGTCAACAGCCGGGTCTTCCTTGGCTTCGGCATTGATTTGGACATAGAGCTTCAAGAGCTCGTCAATCGGATTGGCTGTGATAGTGGCTTCGTCACCGTATTTCTTGTAGGCAGTAATCAAAAGGCCGAACTGCTTGCCCCAGTCACCTAAATGGTTGATTTTGACCGTGTTATAGTCAAGTTTTTGATAAAGGCGGGAAATGGACTCGCCCAGCACAGTTGAACGCAAATGGCCGATAGAGAATGGCTTGGCAATATTCGGCGCCGACATATCAATTGTCACGTTGCGCTTATGGCCAAGCTCCTCAGAGCCATAGCTGCTGCCGGATTTGACGATTTCAGAAATAACGGCTGCTGTCGTACCAGACTTACTGACAAAGAAGTTGACATAAGGACCAGTTGCTTCAACCTTATCAAAACCGGCAGAATCAATCTTTCCGGCCAGTTCCTTGGCAATTTCCACTGGGGATTTATGAAGCTCTTTCGCGAGTGAAAAAGCCGGAAAGGCAATATCACCCTGTTCGATTTTTTTAGGCTTTTCAAGTAAGGCAAAAATTTGCTCGGCATTTAAGCTGTCATTCAGCGCTTTAGCAAGGTTTTCGGCCGCAATTTTTTTTTCATTCATTATTATTTCAAATTCCTCCGATTTTTCGCCTTATTATAGCATATTTATGCTATAATATTGCATATGAAGAAGGGCCATTTGTCTCAAGAAGATAGAAGAAAGCTTATTACAGCTATTATCAGTGATCGTCCAATCGCCACGCAGGCAGGGTTGGCGGCTGAGTTGGAGAAACGGGGTGTTTCTGTCACACAGGCTACTTTGTCGCGCGACATGCGTGAGCTGGGTTTGGCCAAGTTTCGGAACAACGATGGTATTTTTTATGCAATTTTCAATCAGCAGCAGAATACCTCGAATTTTACCACGGTCTATCGCCAGTTCATTCGCTCAGTTAACAGCGTCATGTTCATGATTGTCTGCCACACACGCCTGGGTGAAGCGGCTTTGCTGGCTAATGAATTTGACACAGCAAACCGGCCGGAAGTGCTAGGTACAATTGCCGGAGCTGACACACTTCTGCTGGTTTGTGAAAGTGTGAAGTCAGCCGATTCACTGGTAGAAGAAATCCGCGATGCCATCAAATGAGCTGTCAAAGCTAGCGAGCAGCCTGACCAAACTGATGCGAGAACTTGACTACGTTCAAGCTTTTCAAAAAGCAGAAGTTTTACTGCGGGAAGACAAAGCCCTTTGGGCCGATTATGAAAAAATGAAAGACTTGCAGAAAGAAGCCGTGCTCTATAATAAGCTCGGGAAATCTCAAGCATTCAAAGAAACCGCACAGACCGCGCAAAAAATTGAAAAACAACTGAAAAATAACCTTCTGGTTCAGGATTATTCTACTCGGATGGAGGATGTCAATGATTTACTGCAGTATGTGACAGGAGAAGTTGAGCGGAAAGTCAATGAGCTGTTGTAAAAAAAATAAGGGATCGGTGCGGGCACCGATTTTAATTTATGCTATAATTGAGGACAAAAATACATCCAAAGAAAGGTGAAAAAGATGGCGCAAGAACGCAATGAAATAGCAGAAGAGCTGCACTGGGACCTGACGACGATTTATCCGACGGATGAAGACTGGGAGGCTGCTCTGGAGGCCGTGACAACTGATATAGAAGCGGCCGCGGCATTCACTGGTCATTTGCTGGATTCGGCCGAGAGTTTCCTTGAAATCACTTTGAAGCAGCTGGAATTGGCGCAAAAACTTGAGCGGATTTATGTCTATGCTTCCATGAAAAACGATCAGGACACTCGTGTCGCGAAATATCAGGAGTTTCGGGCAAAAGCTTCTGCTTTGTACGTAAAGTTTTCTGAGACTTTCGCTTTCTACGTACCTGAATTCATGGGGCTGACTGCTGAAATGCTGTCAGAATTTGAGGCAAAGGTGCCGCAGTTGACAGAATTCTCCCATTATTTTGAGGGGTTATTTGCCAAAAAAGCCCATGTTTTAAGCCAAAAAGAGGAGAAATTGCTCGCTCAGGCGGGTGAGATTTTCGCGGCGCCATCGGAAACTTTTGAGGTTTTTGACAATGCTGATATAGAGCTTCCGGTCATTCAGGACGAAAATGGCCAAGAAGTACAGCTGACGCATGGCAATTATGTCTCGTTCTTGGAATGCAAGGACCGCGCGGTTAGAGAGGCTGCCTACCAGGCGCTTTACGGTCACTATGCGCAGTACCAGCATACTTATGCGAAGACGCTGCAGACGAATGTTAAGGTTCATAATTTCAATGCCAGTGCGCATAATTATAAGTCGGCGCGCGAGGCGGCTTTGTCTGAGAATTTTGTGCCGGAAGAGGTTTATGATGTGCTGGTTGAGGCTGTAGACAGGCATTTACCGCTGCTGCACCGCTATATTGCGCTGCGCAGGCAGATTCTTGATTTGCCGGATTTGAAAATGTCTGATATTTATATGCCGCTGTCGCAGACGGACTACAAGTTTGACTATGAGGCGGCTGTGCAAAAGGCGCAGGAAGTTTTATCTGTCTTCGGGGATGACTACTCCGCGAGGGTAAAGCGAGCTTTTGATGAGCGCTGGATTGATGTTGAAGAGAACAATGGCAAGCGCTCGGGCGCATATTCCGGCGGTGCTTATGATACAAACGCTTTTATGCTGCTGAACTGGCAGGGAAATCTGGACGCTCTGTTTACGCTGGTGCATGAAATGGGGCACAGTATGCACAGTACTTTCACACGTGAAAATCAGCCTTACGTTTATGGCGATTATCCGATTTTCCTGGCGGAGATTGCATCAACCACCAACGAGAACATTTTGACAGACACGCTGCTGGATCAGGAGAAAGACGACAAGACCCGCTTTGCCATTCTCAATAACTGGCTGGATGGTTTCAAAGGCACGGTTTATCGTCAGACGCAGTTTGCTGAGTTTGAGCATAAGATTCATGAGGCTGATGCACAAGGTGAAGTTTTGACGAGTGAATTCATGAATCAGCTCTATGGCGATTTGAACGAGAAGTACTATGGTCTGGCGAGCGCTGAAAATCCTGAGATTCAGTATGAGTGGGCCCGGATTCCGCATTTTTACTACAATTACTACGTCTTCCAGTACTCGACCGGCTTTGCGGCGGCAAGTTATCTGGCCGAGAAAATTGTCCACGGCACAGCGCAGGACCGCGAGGCTTATCTGGACTATCTTAAGGCCGGTTCGTCCGATTATCCGCTGAATGTCATTGCGAAAGCAGGTGTAGACATGACCAAGCCGGATTATTTAGACGCAGCCTTTGAGCTCTTTGAGAAACGCCTGACAGAGCTTGAAAGCCTAGTTGCAAAAGGAGCTTACCTCTAATGATGCTTGAAACCTATGCTGGACGCGCGAATCCGATGATGCATCGTCCAGTCGTCAAGGATGAGGTGCTTAACTTCATGCGGAGCCGGCAAAGTCAGCTGAGTGGAAACTTGGCTGAAATTCAGCGCTTTGCGGCTGAAAACAACATCCCCGTCATTCCGCAGGAAACCGTGGTCTATTTTCAGTTTATGCTCTCAAGCCTGCAGCCCCGGAAAATCCTGGAAATCGGCACAGCCATCGGCTTTTCGACCTTGTTATTCGCAGAAACCTGTCCTGAGGCAGAAATCACCACGCTTGAGCGTTACGAAGAAATGCTGGTTTTTGCGCGTGATAATTTTGGAAAATTTGACCAGCGTCAGCAGATTAAACTCATCGAGGGCGATGCCGCAGAAATTCTGCCAGAGCTTGAAGACCAGCATTATGATTTCATTTTCATGGACTCAGCAAAGACGCAGTATGTCAAGTTTCTTCCCTACCTGCTGAAAAACCTGGGAGAAAATGCTATTCTCGCCATTGACGACGTTTTCCAGGCTGGGGATATCACCAGACCCGTGTCAGAACTGCCCCGCCGCCAGCGCAACATCACCAAAGGTTTAAATGCTTTGTTTGACGCAGTTTACGCCGACGAAAACCTGCAGTCCACTTTACTTCCGTTAGGAGACGGCCTCTTGCTTATCAAGTGCAAAAAATCAGGGCCTATGATATAATATAGAAAGCTAAATGCGTGCGTGAACGCTAGAACGCGATTCAAAGGAGAAGAACTTGAAGCTTAAAAAAATAATTCTGGCAGCAGCAGTTGGACTTTCACTGTTTGCTTTGACTGCTTGTACAAGCTCAAAAGGAAATATTGATAAAAATGTTGTGACCATGAAAGGCGACACCATTAGAGAGGGGGATGTTTATGATGAGGCGATTAAATATCCTACAGTAGGTATCTCTCAATTGGTTCAGAACATGACTTTCAGCAAGATTTTTGAAGAAGACTTAGGCAAGACTGTAACAACAAAAGAAGTGACTGCCGAGTTTGACAAAACAAAGACTCAATATGGTGACAACCTGGACACTTACTTGCAGCAGCAGGGCTTGACTCAAGATACCTACAAAGAAACAATTCGCTTGAATCTGCTGCAGAAAGCTGCGATTGACAAAGATATCAAGGCGACGCAGTACACCGATGACGCAATCAAAGCTGCTTGGGCAACTTATTATCCCGAAGTTGATACATACGTCTACAGCTCGGCCTCAAAAGATGAAGCTCAGAAAATACATGATCAGGCAGCCAGCGACTTTGACGGATTTAAGAAAACCGCTGATTCTTCAGGTTACGAGCAGAAATTTGACAGCTCAAATACCTCACTTCCGCAAGAAGTGAGAGATGCCGCTGTCAAGCTGACTGACGGACAGAGCTCCGACGTTATTACGTCTCAGGATGAGTCGACAAGCACACCGATGTACTATTTTGTCTACATGATTAAGAATCCTGGAAAAAATGATGCTGATATGTCAAAATATAAAAAGCAGATTGAAAATTACATCAAAGTGACAAAAGAGAATGACTCAACTTATACTGCAGGCGTCATCAAAGGTTATCTGACTAAACACAATGTCACTGTTAAAGAAAAGGCTTTGAGCAATATCTTCTCAAGCTTTACCGCTACTAATTAATTCTGTGAACTGGAAAGTATTTGACTTTTAGAGAGCTGATGCTTGGTGAAAATCAGCAGTCAAATGTGCCTTACAATTGAACCAAAGCAATAAGACGACTCTGTCGTGAATGAGGGTGGTACCGCGTCATTAACGCCCCTCACTTTACGGCGGAGTCTGTTCATTTTTTGAAGTAAAATCGCTTCTGTGACTCTCGCGGCGCGAATACTATTATTTATTTTATATAAGGAAAACAATGAAGAAACTGACCTCTGCTGAAACCCGCCAAATGTTCCTGGACTTCTTCAAGTCCAAGAGCCATGCGGTGGAACCCTCACAATCACTTGTGCCTGTCAATGACCCGACGCTGCTGTGGATTAATTCCGGCGTTGCTACGCTGAAAAAATACTTCGACGGCTCGGTTGTGCCTGAAAATCCGCGTATTACCAATGCGCAGAAGGCAATTCGTACCAACGACATTGAGAATGTCGGCAAAACTGCCCGTCATCACACGATGTTCGAGATGCTGGGTAATTTCTCTATCGGCGATTATTTCCGAAAGGAAGCCATTGCCTATGCCTGGGAAATGCTGACTTCGCCTGACTGGTTTGACTTTCCGGGGGATAAGCTCTACGTGACTTATTATCCGGACGATAAGGACACATATAAGCGCTGGATTGAGGTCGGGCTGGCTGAAGACCATCTGGTGCCGATTGAGGACAACTTCTGGGAAATCGGCGCAGGCCCTTCAGGTCCTGACACGGAAATCTTTTTTGACCGCGGTGAGGCGTTTGACCCGGAAAATGTCGGCTTGAAGCTTCTGGCAGAAGATATTGAAAATGACCGCTACATCGAGATTTATAATATCGTGCTGTCGCAGTTCAACGCCGACCCGGCGGTGCCACGCTCGGAGTACAAGGAGCTGCCGCAGAAGAATATTGATACGGGCATGGGTCTGGAGCGCATGGTCTGCATCATTCAGGGCGGACATACCAATTTTGACACTGACCTTTTCCTGCCTATCATCCGTGAAATTGAGAGGCTGTCCGGCAGGTCTTACGACCCGACAGGCGATAATATGAGCTTCAAGGTCATTGCGGACCATATTCGGGCGCTGGCTTTTGCCATCGGAGATGGCGCATTGCCCGGAAACGAGGGCCGCGGTTATGTGCTGCGCCGTCTGCTTCGTCGTGCGGTCATGCATGGCAAACGTCTGGGCATTCAGGGGAAGTTTTTGAGCAAACTTGTGCCGATTGTCGGGAAAATCATGCAGAGCTTTTATCCGGAGATTCTTGAGAAGGCCGATTATATCAGCCAAATCGTCGAGCGTGAGGAGGAGACTTTCCTGCGCACGATTGATGCCGGCAGTAAAATGCTGGACGGGCTCCTGACCAAGCTCGAGGACGAAGGCAAGACAGAGGTTGAAGGGGCTGACATTTTCCGCCTTTATGATACATATGGCTTCCCGGTTGAGTTGACCGAGGAAATCGCGGCGGATGCTGGTTTCGGGATTGACCATGCTGGCTTTGAGGCCGAAATGAAGCAGCAGCAGGAGCGGGCGCGTGCCGCAGTCGTCAAAGGCGGCTCCATGGGCGCGCAGAACGAGACGCTGCAGTCGATTAAAGACGAATCAGAGTTCCTATATGAAACATCCCAGGCCGACGGCAAACTGCTGGTCATTGTTCAAAATGATGCCAAGCTTGACAAAGCCACGGGCGAAGCGCAGCTGGTCTTCAGCCAGACGCCGTTTTATGCCGAGATGGGCGGACAAGTGGCCGACCACGGGGTCATTAAAGACATGGCCGGAAACGTGGTCGCGACAGTGAGCGATGTGCAGCACGCGCCGAATAAGCAGAATCTGCACAAAGTCAATATCGTCGAAGAAATGTTTGTCGGCGAGACTTACAGACTCGAGATTGACGAAGTCCGCCGCAATGAGGTCATGAAAAACCATACCGCTACTCACCTGCTCCACGCGGCTTTACACAATATCGTAGGCCAGCACGCACTGCAGGCCGGCTCGCTCAACGAGACTGAATTCCTGCGCTTTGACTTCAGCCATTTCGCGCCCGTTACTAAGGACGAGCTCAATGAAATCGAGCGCCAGGTCAATGAGGAAATCTGGAAAGATACGCCAGTGACAACGATTGAGACCGATGTCGAAACCGGCAAGAAAATGGGCGCAGCCGCACTCTTTGGAGAAAAATATGGCAAGACAGTACGCGTGGTCAGCATCGGCGACTACTCTGTTGAGCTTTGCGGCGGCACACATGTTAAGCGCACCTCAGAAATTGGCCTCTTCAAGATTATGAAAGAAGAAGGAATCGGCTCCGGCGTCCGTCGTATCTTTGCAGTGACAGGTCAGAAAGCCTATGAAGCCTTTAAGGAGCAGGAAAACCTCCTGCTTGAAGCGGCCGCAAGTCTGAAAGCGCCGCAGCCGGCTCAAGTGCCGGTGAAAATTGGCGCAGTCCAGGAAGAACTCCGCGCCGCACAGAAAGAAAACGAGAAGCTGTCTGCCCAGCTCGCCTCAGCCCAATCCGCTGAGATTTTCGCAAATGTGCAGACCGCCTCAGCGCATCGTTTCATTGCAGCCGAAGTAAAAGCCGGCTCAGCCAATGACTTGAGACAACTGGCTGATATCTGGAAACAGAAGAAGTCGTCAGATGTGCTGGTGCTTGCTGCGTCGCTCCCTGAGGGCAAAGTCAGTCTGCTGGTGGCTTCAGCTGTCAGTGATAAGAAAGCGGGTGACTTAGTCAAAGCTCTGGCGCCGTTTGTTGACGGCCGCGGCGGCGGGAAGCCTGATTTGGCGATGGCCGGTGGTACGAAGGCGGCGGGGATTCCTGATTTGCTGGCTCATGTGGCTGAAAATCTTTAAATTATAACAGATGAAGCCTTGCATTTGACAAGGCCTACTCAGAAATGCGTAAATTGGTTAAAAAGATTGTTGCGTCAGCTTTCATCAAGCCAAAACTCGCACTCCAATGCAAATAAAATAATATTTGAGAAAAAGATAACTTGAAATTGTCAGAAAAAATTGCGATTCTCATTCCTGCTTACAACGAAGAACAAACAATCACCAAAGTGATTGCTGATTTTCAGCGTGTCCTCCCAGAAGCCGAGATTTACGTTTATGACAACAATTCAAAAGACAAAACCAGTGAACTCGCGCGTGAAGCAGGCGCACAAGTCGTTTTTGAGCCCCGTCAGGGCAAAGGAAACGTTGTGCGTTCGATGTTTCGCGACATCAACGCCGATTATTACATCATGGTGGACGCCGATGACACCTATCCTGCTGCAGAGGTTGGCAGGCTTTTGGAGCCGCTGCGCTCCGGTCTGGCAGATATGACGATAGGCGACCGCCTTTCGAACGGGACTTACTCAAGCGAAAATAAACGGACTTTTCATAACTTAGGAAATAATCTGGTGAAAAGTTTGATTAATAGCCTGTATAAAGGTCATTATCAGGATATCATGACGGGCTATCGAGGTTTCAATCGACTTTTCGTGAAGTCTTTCCCAGTCCTGTCACCAGGTTTTGAAATTGAAACTGAACTGTCCATTCACGCGATGGACAAGCGTTTTAAGCTGGTCGAAGTTCCGATTTCCTATCAGGACCGTCCTGAAGGCTCAGAGTCGAAGCTCAACACCTACTCTGATGGTGTGAAAGTTCTAGCAACGATTTTTAGGCTCTTCAAAGATTACAAACCAATGCGCTTTTTTGGCATCTTGTCTATGATTTTCTTTATTATTGGTCTTCTTGTCGGAGTTCCGGTATTGGTTGAATTTGCGCGAACTCAGTTCATTACCCATGTCCCGCTGGCAATGCTGGCAGTAGGTCTGATGATTCTCGCAGCACTCTTCTTAATTTCCGGGCTGATTCTTGACACGATTGTCCGGCAAAGCCGAATGTCTTATGAGCTTTATATTTATCAAATAATGGAGCTGGAGCGAAAATAGTGAAATAACTATTTCTGCATAAGACGCAAATCTGTCAAATTAATGCCGAAAACAATTCGGGAATTTTGAGCTTTATGTTATAATTAAGTTTATGGCTAATAAAAAATTTGAATCTAATTCAGACGAGGGGCTTCACTCTAGGAGCTCTCGTTCACGACAGCGCAAGAAATCTCACGGTCCATTAATTGCTGTGATTATTGTGCTGATAATAATTGCTGCGGCAGCAGTTTTTATGTTCATACAGCATAATAATTCGAGTAAAAAGGCGACTGGAAAAAACGGTACTGCAGTCAGCTCGGTCAGTGCAGACAAATACAAAGAGTTTGCGGGCAATGGATTCCTGGGTGAAAATGCAATTAAAGTTGATTCAACTTATTATGCTTTTTCTTCAGATGCAAATGGTGTACCGCATGTGCGCTTGGCAACTTCGACAGATAATGTGAATTTTACTCCTTCTGATACGGATATTTTGCCGACATTACCAAGCTGGTCAGCGACGCCTGACAAATTGACACGGCCGGGAATCTGGAAAATCGGCGAGCAGTATATCATGTATGCGAATTATGTAAACGGCGCTTCAGGTTTCTTTGCAATTGGCGCGGCGACTTCGCCTACCGTTGAGGGGCCTTATACACCTGTTGAAGAACCTGTGTTAGCAGCTGATTATGGCGTGGTTTCGGCCTATTTTGATGTCAGTATTTATCAGGAAGACGGTAAAAACTACATATTGTATGCGACCGACCAGGATTTGGGCTACAATATCTGGGTTCAACAGCTGTCTGACGACGGCTTAAGTGCTGTCGGAGAGCCGACGAAGATTTTGGATTATACAACGATTCCGCAGTACAACGCGAAAACAAATGTTGCGCTGGTTGAGCGTCCTGCCTTGGTTAAAGCGCCGGACGGCAAGTATGTTCTGATTTATTCTGCAGATAAGGTCGATTTAGATACGGCCTATGTCGGTTATGCTGTGGCTGATTCGATTACGGGACCTTATACAAACGGCGGGTCTTTTGTGTCAAATGACCAAATGCCGTCTGAGCTGAGAGGTCCGTCTGAGCCGGCAGTTTTCCAGGATGGCGATAAAAATTATCTGATTTTCAATGCCTGGAAAGGGAAGCACAGCAGCTGGGATGGAATTGGTACAACGGCTACTTGGCTGCGTTATCGTGCGGAATTCACTTGGAAAGACGGGCATATTCCCAGCTTGAAGTAACTCAGCGTGCGGAAATAGACGGAAAAATAAGCGTTTGAAATTCATTAAAATATATGGTAAACTAATCTTTGTAGTTGTAATTTGTTTAAACTTTTAATGTTTGGCTGAAAATACGATTGGACTACAGGGAAAAGTTCATATTGTTTTAGAAATATGGAGTAATTCCCAAATCGGTAAAAAAGTTTTAGGGGATTAAAATGAAAAAACGCAAATTTGTTGTTGCTGGAGCTGTATTCTCTGCTCTGATAGTACTTTGTGCAACGGGCTCGGATAAATATGTCAAAGCGGCTCCGTCTTCGGATGTATCAGATGTGAATATCTATCGTCTTTATAATCCGAATTCCGGGGAACATTTTTACACTTCAACCAAGTTTGAGCGTAATTCTTTGGTTGATTCCGGCTGGGACTATGAAGGAGTGGGCTGGGCAGCACCAGAAACTGGAGCACCGGTCTATCGTCTTTATAATCCGAATTCGGGCGACCATTATTATACTTCAAGTGATTTTGAGCGTGACAATCTTGTGGCACAGGGCTGGAATTATGAAGGAATTTACTGGCAATCAGGCGGTCCAGTGGGAGTGTCAGTTGCCTACAATCCTAATGCGCTTTCTGGTGTGCATAACTTCACAACAAGTCAAACTGAAGAAACAAACCTTTTGAATAATGGCTGGCAAGATGGTAAAACTGCTTGGATGGCAGCGGCTGGGGGAACGCGAGTTTCACCAACGACAAGCTTAAATTTAGTAGGAGATTTTCCAGACCCGTCCGTTTACTATGAGAACGGAACTTACTATATGTACGGGACTTTCACAAGAGGCTATCATATTCCTATGGCAACCTCCGGAGACGGGAAGAATTTCTCACTGTCTGGTGAAGCTCTGCAGAGCATGCCGTCCTATTCAGACGGACTCGCTTCATCTGCACCATTTGTGACCAAAATAGCTGACAAATACATCATGTATCTTCATTACTGGACGGGTGACCGTTGTGTCATCGGTACGGCAACGGCAAGTTCTCCAACAGGGCCTTTTGTTCCTGCAAGTCAGCCGCTTCTAGTACCGAGCGACAGCAGCTATGATATCTACGACGCAAGTATCTTTTCATCAAACGGCAACAATTTTCTGATTTATTCGACTCAGCGCTCAGCCGGCCGTGCCAACTGGATTGTCCAGCTGTCTTCTGACGGCTTGAGTGTCGCGGGCACACCAGTTAAGCTGCTCGATTCAGCTGAGATTACTGATTTTTATACAAAACAAGCTTCGAGCCGTGTTGAAAGTCCAGCCTTGACGCAAGCACCAGACGGGACATATGTCATGTTTTACGGCGCAAATGACGCGGACAAGGATACAGGCTATACAGGCTACGCAACAAGCAGCAGTATTGCAGGACCTTATACAGACCATGGGGCAGTGCTGCGCACGATGAATGTCGGCGTGGGCGGCCCGGACGAAATGCAGCTCTTCATGCAGAACGGCGTGCAGCGCATGTACTTCAACGGCTGGGACGGCCCGCATAACAGCTGGCTAAGCTCAACCGGACACGGCCGTTCCGTATACAGCATTGACTTTCATTGGGCAAATGGACATACGCCGATTGTGGAGGCCAATTTAGACTAACGACAACTCATTAATGAAAATTCTTCAAAATTTTATTTTCCCCGAGAGCGAAACTTTCGGCTCCCAAGAAAAATACCTTCGTACATCCGGCGATGTGCGCATATCGGACAAAAAAATGCAGATGGGAGCTTTCTCATCTGCCCTTTTTGATACCTATTACAATGCTTTTTCAATCTCACTTTGGCGTGAAAAGGTTGGTATTAAGCAGTTCAGCTTGACGATATCAGGCCAAGGCCAAGTCTTCATCGAGCTTTGCCAATTTACAGAAGCTAGTGAAAAAACACTTAAAAAGCTTGAAATTTCTCTAACAAATGCGAACCAGCCTGTCTTTGAGCTGAACACTGAAGATTTTGACGGCATAGTTTACCCGAAAGTTACAGCGCAGGAGAAAGCCTCCATTACCGCACTCAGTTGGGAGACAGCTGACAACATTCGCCGTGCAGTCAAACTGGGGGTTTCCATCACGACCTTCAATCGTAAAGACTATGTCATTCCAGCGATTACGCGGATAAATGAGCAGCTCCTCGGCCTCCCATTCTGGCATGAAAGAATTGAATTAGTTGTAGTAGACAATTCCTCGAATCTGACCAAAGAAGAAGCGTCAGGCGTCAAAGTCATTCCAAATGAGAATACCGGCGGCTCCGGCGGCTTCATGCGCGGTTTCCTGCATTACAAGAATGAAACAGACGCAACCCACGTGCTCTTCATGGATGATGACGCTGCACTCGAAATCGAGTCAATCAAGCGGGCCTACCAGATTCTCAGCTTTGCCCGGCAGGAAAACACAGCCGTAGGTGCAGCTCTGTTCTATGACGATGCGCCCGATAACTTTTTAGAGTGCGGCGCATCCCTAGGAAAATACTGGGTCAAAGTCGAATTTCAGAAAGAAGATTCAACAGATGTCGACGTTGTGTTAAAAACCGAGAGAAACTGGGAGAAAAAGACGCCGGATTCCGCCTTTGCGGGTTGGTGGTTCAATGCTTTTCCGATAAAGTCAGTCGAGCACCTGGTGCCGCCCTTCTTCGTGCGGAGCGATGACATGGCCTTTGCGCAGTTCAATGACTTCAATCTCATCTGGGCAAACGGCATCGCAAGTTATGCAGAAGATTTCCAGAAAAAAATGACCGCCCTGACAACCTACCTGGATGCCAGAAACATGCTGCTTTATTACGCTTTGTTCAGCAAAAATATCCTGTCAATCAGCTATTACATTGCCATGAACCGTCTTATCAGCCTGCTGGCGGCGCGTTACGAGCATCATCAGCTCGAGCGCCTGGCACTCAACGATTTTCTGAAAATGACGCCCGAAAAGTGGGTCGAAGCTGCTTCCTTAGCGGAAAAATTGCCGGAAATCAACAATATCCTGAAGAATGAACGGCTCAAACCAATTGACATTGACAGCCCGACATTTGTCAGTCCTGAAGATAAAAAGGAAAGCACGCTAAAAAGCCTGCTGAAAATGATTTTTCTGCCCAGAAAAAACCGCACTGTCAAGAGTGAATTCCTGATGCTGCCGCATTTCAGCCAATTGGCAGGCTCAAAGCGAATTCTGTATTATCTGGGCGACAAAGGTTTCATTGTGACAGTGCGCCCCTGGAAGCTGTTTTCCGGCTTATTCATGCTGGCAATTGACTCGCTGCGGCTGATTTTCGGCTTTGGGCGCGTGCGCAGGCGTTTGCTGGCAAAATTTGACTATCTGACCAGTGAAGAAATGTGGCAGGAAATATTCGGAGGAAATCAGCATGGTAAAAGTTAGTCTGATTATTCCGATTTATAATGTCGAGAAATATTTGGCAGAGTGTCTAAAATCTGTGGCAGAACAGACCTATCAGGATTTGGAAATTCTGCTGGTCAACGACGGCTCAACTGACAATTCCCGTGAAATTGCCTTGCAATTTGCTGCAGAGAATTCCCGTTTTCAGCTGCTTGACAAAGAAAACGGCGGCCTGTCCGATGCGAGGAATTTCGGAATTGAACATTGCCGGGGCGAATATATCATATTTATGGACAGTGATGATGTCATCAGTCCCTATTATGTCGAAAATCTGGCTGCCGCAGCCGCTCAAACGGGTCTGAAGCTGGCCATGTGCAAGATGACGCGGATTCAATCTGAGCTGGGAAATCAGTCTGTTAGTAAAGTTGAATTCATTTCCGGGAGCTTTGAGAAACGCATCAAATCTCTGGGGATGAATCTTGACCATATGCCGAATGATGCGGCTTGGGATAAGATTTACCATCGTTCACTTTTTGGCAAAATTCGCTATCCGAAGGGACAGGTTTTCGAAGACAGCAGCGTCATTTTCCCGTTGATTGATTTAGCGGGTGATTATGCGATTGTGGACAGTCTGGATTATTTTTACCGGCCGAATGCTGCAAGTATCACAGGCCAGCAGCAAATACAGACAAAGAACTTTGATTTGTTTATAAAAAATCAGACACAAATTGACTTTTTGTCGGAAAAGCATCCGGAGGCGCTGGATTTTGGTTTATTAAATGTGCTGAATGCCAATGATTACTGGGCGCAAATCGCAGTCAAGGACAAATCGGCTTTATCTGGGAAGTTTTTTGAGCAGCTTTGGCAGCAGAATAAGGCTTTTTCGAGGCATCTGGGGCTGCGGAGAATCATTTATTCACGTAGAAGCGTTTATCGGCTGCTGATGCTGATTATTTCCCGGGTTTACAGTCACAGTTTTTTGAGAAATTTACTGAAAAGCTTTCTCATGAGAAATTAACGAAAATATAGTAAAATAGGTTTGGAGGTTGTATGAATTTTAATACAAAAAATTATGATTATCTGATTGTGGGCGCGGGGCCTTACGGGGCGATTTTTGCGCATGAGGCGGCGCTGCGGGGCAAGCGGAGTCTGATTATCGAGAAGCGCGCGCATGTCGGCGGCAATATGTATACGCACAAGGAGCACGGCATCAATGTGCATGACTACGGCGCGCATATTTTCCACACGGATAACAAGGCGGTCTGGGACTATGTCAATCAGTTCACCGAGTTTAACGGCTATATCAATCAGGTGGTGGCCAACTACAAGGACGAGCTTTACAATCTGCCTTTTAACATGAATACTTTCTACCAGATGTGGGGCGTGAAGACGCCTGAAGAGGCGGCGGCTAAGATTGAAGAGCAGAGAGTGGCGGCTGGAATCACTGGAACGCCCAAGAACCTGGAAGAGCAGGCCATTTCGCTAATCGGCACGGATATTTATACAAAGCTCATTAAAGGTTATACAGAGAAGCAATGGGGCCGCAAGGCGACCGAGCTGCCGAGCTTTATCATCCGCCGTCTACCGGTGCGTTATATTTTCGACAACAATTACTTCAATCACCGCTATCAGGGTGTGCCGGTTGACGGTTACACAGCGATTTTTGACAAAATGCTGGACTCTGAGCTGATTGATGTCCAAACTGGCGTTGACTTTTTTGGACACAAAGACGAATATTTGGCCGAATTTCCGCGTATTGTCTATACCGGTATGATTGACCAGTTCTTCGACTATCAGTTCGGCGAGCTGGAATATCGCTCGGTCCGCTTTGAGTCAGAGACTTTCGAGTCCGACAACAAGCAGGGCAATGCCGTGATTAACTATACGGACGCCGAGACGCCCTACACGCGTGTGATGGAGTGGCGTCACTTTGACCAGAAGGCTGACGATGGTTACACGATTCTGACAAAGGAGTATCCGCAGGACTGGGACCGCACGAAAGAAGCTTATTATCCGGTCAATGACGAGCATAATTCAGCGATTTTCAGGAAATACAAGGAAGAAGCTGTCAAGCTGGACAAAGTCATCTTCGGCGGGCGTCTGGGCAATTATCAGTATTATGATATGGACCAGGTGTTCAATGCGGCGCTTAAGGCAGTGGCAGCAGAATTTGATAAATAGCAAAAAAATAAGCTCGCGTTGAGCTTATTTTTCTCTGAAAACCAGGAACTTCGCAAAGAGGAAATTCAACACAGTGGAGAAAATCTGCAGCGAGATGGACAGGAGGAAAACCGACGTTTTCAGGCTGACGCCAAGGAGATTGGTCAGCAGATGCGGATGCGTGTCGACCAGGAGCCAATTCAGGAAGACTGCCAGTACCGTCACGAAAATGCGCGTCGCGCTGAAGGCAAATAATTCCCGGGCAATATATTTTGACTTGCTTTTGAAAACAAATGTTCGATTCATGAAATAACCGAAAAGCGTTGTCAGAACTTGCGCAATAATTTCTGAAAGCACACCGCTTTTCAGCAAAGTAAAAGAGCCCATTTTCAGTGAAATGAAAACGAGGGTTGATGCAAGCCCAACCAGCAAGTAACGGGCGGTTTCTGAAAGTGAAAATTTTTGACTTCTCATCGCTAATGATTATTATAACATTAATTTTAGGGGAATCTAAGCGAGATGGTAAATTGCTATGGAAAATTTTCCTGAAAAATTCAGAAAATTTGATATAAAGGAGATAGTGGTGTCCTTCCCAAAAATGTGTTATAATTCTAGTATTATGCAGAAAAAACCAAACCTTGCAATTGTAGTTGTGACGTTCAAACGCCAAGAGCTACTGCAGCTTTTGATGGATTCGATAAGCGCACTGCAGACACATCCAGCGGCTCTGGTCGTGGTGGACAATGAAAACTCCGCAGAGACGAAGCAGATTGTAGATTCGGTCGTCCTGCCTGAAACTGATGTGCATTACGTTCCGATGATGGAGAATACCGGCGGCTCCGGCGGTTTTTCAAAAGGCATGGAGGTTGCTTATGGCCTGGGGACGGACTGGGTCTGGATGATGGACGATGATGTCAAGATTTTTCCGGATTCGATTGAGCGCCTAGCGCCTTGGCTGGACAAGGCCGTTGACAATAATACTTTGGCTGTGCAGATTCGCCGGAAGAATTTTGACGGTTCAGATTTTTACTGGCAGTATGATTTCAGAAATCATCTGGGCATTCCAAATCCGGTGGCGCCTTCAGGTTTCGCAGAGGGTGAAACTTTCAAGAAAATCAACACGATGTGCTTTGAGGGCGGTCTTTTTCACCATGACCTCGTGAAGCAAATCGGCCTGCCTGATAATCGTTTCTTTATTTACTGGGATGACACGATGTACGGTTATTTAGCCAGCAAAGTGACGCAGCCCGTTCTGATTAATGAAACCCTGATGGCGCGGACGCGTCCGCTGGAAAATATCAAAATCGGCCGTATTCGCAAGCTCAATTCAACTTCGGATATGACGCGTTTTTGTATCATGCGCAATCGCGGTCATATGGCGCATTATTTCAAACTTCATGGCGATTACAATCCGGTTATCTTTACATTCGGCACCTTTTTGACTTTTACAAAAGAAGTCATTCGTCTGGTTTTTGTAAAGGAAAAAATGAAGAGCTTTAAGATTTTGCTCAAAGGCATGAAAGAGGCTAAGAAACTGCGTAAGGACAAGACTTGGCAGCCGATGCCGAAACTGTAAAACATGACAGAAAAACTAATTTCAATCATCATTCCGGTCTATAATGCGGAAAAATTCATTCGCCAAACTGCACAGTCTGTCCTGAATCAGACTTATCAGAATCTGGAGCTAATCCTGGTTAACGACGGCTCGAAAGACCAGTCTGGTCAAATCTGTGACGAAATCGGAGCGGCCGATGCGCGCGTGAAAGTCTTTCACTGTGAAAACGGCGGAATTTCCGCGGCGCAGAATAAGGGACTCGACGAAGCGCAGGGAGAATACATCAGCTTCTGCGACAACGATGACCGCTATCATCCGCAGTATCTGGAGATTTTGAGCGGGGCACTGGAGACCACTGGGTCTGATATGGCCAAAGGCCGCTGGCAGCGGCCGGGCTTATCTGAGCTGTCGAATTTGACTTTTGAGAGTTATAACTTTGATTTACAGAAAATGACGAGCTTTACTGAGCCTCTGGCCAAATACCAGACGATTTTTCCTAAACTGCTGAGGAAGCTGAAACATCAGGAAGCTTATTATTTCAATGAGTCAAACTGGTGCAAGCTTTATAAGCGTGAGCTGTTTGAGGGCATTCGTTTTCCTGAAGGGCGCTTTGCACAGGATGTGGCTGTGATTGGACCCATTCTCAGCCGGGTTAAGAGGGTTGCGGATGTTGACTGCGTGCTTTATTATTGGCTCCAGCATGCGGATTCGGTGACGCATCACCGGGATAATTTCAAGTTCCTAGATGATAATATTCAGGCTGGGATTGAGAATTTTGATTTGGCTGTTCAGCTGGGGATTCCGCCTTATCGGACTTACTACTTGCTGGCGGGTGTGATTCGTGATATTCAGAAATTGGACGGGAATCATGAAGATTATATCCGGAACATAAAGAGAAACTATCTGAGAAAAATGCCGCACCGGGCGCATGCAGCTCTTCTTTATAGGTTAAGATTATTTGAGAATGTCTTTTATGACAGAATTTACCATAGGAAAAAATAAATAGATGAATATATTTGAAAATCGTAATTGGATTTTGCTGAAAGGCCTTGTCAAAACTGACTTTAAACTGCGTTATCAGGGTTCGTTTATCGGCTATCTCTGGTCAATTTTGAAGCCGATTCTGCTCTTTCTGGTCATGTACATGGTCTTTGTGCGTTTTCTGCGTCTGGGTGGTCTGGTGCCGCACTTTCCGGTTGCGCTCTTGCTCGGAATTACGCTCTGGAATTTCTTTGGCGAGTCTACTAGCATTGGTATGACAACGATTGTGGCGCGCGGCGATTTGCTTCGAAAGATTAGTTTTCCTAAGCCGATTCTGATTTTGGCCGTGGTTATGAACGCACTGATTAATTTCGGGATTTCCTTGATTGTGGTTATTATTTTCGCGGTCTGGAACGGCGTTCATTTCAGCTGGACGCTTATTGCGGTGATTCCTTTGTCTGTCGAGCTGGTGATGTTTACTCTGGGCGTAGCTTTGCTCTTATCAACCATCTACGTCTACTTTAGAGATTTGGCGCCGGTCTGGGAGGTTGTGATGCAGGCCGGATTTTATGCGACGCCGATTATTTACCCGATTTCTCAGATTACCGATGTGATGCCGGGCTCGGCGGGGCAGACGATTGCTCGTATTGTCATGCTCAACCCGATGGCACAGATTGTCCAGGATTTCCGCTACGTGCTGACTTACAGCAACAACATGAATCCGACGGCCTGGCAGCTGTTCAACCACTGGTACTACGGCTTTATACCGGTTGCGCTGTCGATATTCGTCTTTCTGCTTGGCTTGCATGTCTTTAATAAACGGGCCAAGAAATTTGCGGAGGTGGTTTAATGTCTGAAAATAATATCGCTGTAAGAATTGACCATGTCAGTAAATCTTTCCGCCTGCCGACAGAAAGTTCGACCAGTCTCAGGACCACGCTGATTAATCTGGCGCGCGGTGTCAAAGGTTATAAAGAACAGCATGTTCTAAAAGATGTCAGCTTTACTGTTGAAAAAGGTGATTTTTTCGGGATTGTCGGTCGTAACGGCTCTGGAAAATCAACACTGCTTAAAATTATTTCACAAATTTATGAGCCTGACCAGGGCGCTGTTGAAGTCAACGGAAAACTCGTGAGTTTCATCGAGTTAGGCGTCGGCTTCAATCCGGAATTGACAGGGCGCGAGAATGTTTATCTGAACGGCTCGATGCTAGGTTTTTCTGTAGCTGAGGTTGATGCCATGTACGATGAAATCGTTGAATTTGCCGAGTTGAATGAATTCATGAATCAGAAGCTGAAGAATTACAGCTCAGGCATGCAGGTGCGCTTGGCTTTTTCGGTGGCGATTAAAGCACGCGGCGAGATACTGGTGCTGGATGAGGTCTTGGCCGTTGGTGATGAAGCTTTCCAGCGCAAATGTAACGATTATTTTCTAGAGCGCAAGAAGTCCGGGCAGACGACGATTCTCGTCACCCATGACATGAATGCAATCAAGAAGTATTGTAATAAAGCAATATTGATTGACCAGGGACTCGTCAGAGTATCCGGCGATGTCAATGAAGTGGCCAACCAGTATAGCCTCAACAGTCTGCAGGGAATCACAGCGAATTCGGAAGAAAAAGACGACGCAGAGACAGAAAGTTCTCTGATTACCGGATTGAAAGTTGAGCTGCTTTCAGACGCGAAAATTACGCCGGAGACGCCGGTCAATTTTGAGGTCCACTACAATGTGATGCAGGATATTAAAACCTACATCGCCTTTTCACTGACGGATGCTGACCGTAATATCTGGATTTACAATGATAATTCCCTGGATAATTTAACCGAGGGAACAGGCGAAAAAGTCGCGCGTTACACGTGCTCACTTGACATGGTCAACGAACTCAAGCTCAAACTGCAAGTCTCTGTCAGAAATGACAAGGACCAGATGATTGCCTATGCCAGCGATGAAAAGGTCATTATCATAGCGCGTAACGATTTGGCCGCAGCCAGTGCCAGTGAAAAAGATTCAGCAACAGGTCTGATTCGCAGGAATGGTAATTGGGAGTTTACTGACTGAAAATGGAAGAAAGAAGAACGAACTATCGTCGAAGCAGGTCAAGAACTGAGCAGAATCTGAGTGAAAAGCGTACGGAGAACAGCTCTGTACGAAGGATTTTTTCGCAGAATCAGACTTTTCAAAAGTTGACAGGTGTCAAGCCAGAGTCCATTTTTCTTGTTGTGGCAGTTGTCATGGGCATGATTTTTGCCATTTTTCAGCCGCTTTTTATTGAGCCGGATTCGAGTTTTCATTTTGAGAAATCGTCTTATATTGCAAACACCGTGGTTGACCGCTCGAAAATCGGATTTTTCGGCGAGGACTATGGAAATGTGACCGTAGACCGTGATAGTTACGGCTATACCGGGCCATTGAATATTTCTGACTGGAAAAAGGGTGTCAGCTGGATAAGCAAGACGGCTGAAAAGGGAACCTATTTTAAGCTTTTCTTTCAGACAAAGCTGCCGACGATTGATAAGGACAAGGTACAAGATAACCGCGTTAAAGGTGCGACTTGGCTGAATGATATTTCTCATGATGTGCCTGCGCTCGGCATCATGATTGGTCATGCCCTTTATCCGTCACTCGGCTCAATGGTCATTACTGCAAGAATTCTCAACTTAACTTTCTTCGTTTTATGTCTTTATTTTATTATTAAAAGACTGATTGCTTATAAGCTGCTTTTTGTCTTTGTGAGCCTGAGTCCGACTGTCATCCAGCTGGCAACGAGTTTGAGCTATGATTGTTATGGTTATGTTGCCTTTGCTCTGGCGGCGGCCTGTTTAATCAATACTGCTTTTCACATGAAAAATGACAAGAAACTCAGTTTCAAACAGGCGGGCATTAGCATTCTTTCTCTGGCATTTTCCAGCCTGGCTTTGTATTTTGCCAAGGCAAATTTCCTGCTGCTTTACGTTTTAATTGCTTTGGTTGTTCTCGTGGTTCTTCTGCGTATTCTTGGACTGCGGGCAAGTCCGCAGCAGACGGCTTATCTGGGGATTTCGCTTTTGGTCTTGGGCGGCGTCGGCTCAATCGTTGTTCTGAATAGTAAGCTTTTCGTCTTTTTGCCGAAGCTTTATATGTCTTTGCTTGAGCCTTATTATACGATACTTTCCTCACAGGTCCTATCAGGTACAGCGGTTGCTGGTTTACCTGGCTGGGCGGTACTTGTTCAATTTGCTTTGCTTATTCTGGTACTTTTGTCCCAGCATAAAGAAACGCTGCCGAAATGGTTTGCCTGGTCAGGGATGCTGCTTTTCGTGGTCAATTTGTTCGGGGTTTTATATTCTTATTCACAGATGTCAAAAGAATTTCCCGGAAATATCATTTTGGGCCCTCAAGGCCGTTATTTCACCCCGTTTATTTTACTGCTTGCCCCGTTCTTTACGCTTTTAGCAAAAAAAGTTTCTGTGGCGGCGGGTCATTGGCTGAAACGTCTGGTTATTTTCGGCTCAGTTCTGTTTTTAGTTCTTAATTTTGCTGTGCTGGCCACTCGATTTTATGTGCTTCACCGGCCAATGGACGAATACCGCTCAGGTGTTCAGCATTATATTTTATATGAAGATAAAAAAGATTCTGGAAAATGAGTGAATGATTTAATATGAGAAAGCAAAAGCCGATTAAGAAGTTCGTTGATTTAGCAAAAGAAAAGAAGAAGCAGATTCTTTTGAGCTTTTCTGTTTATTTTGTGGCCTTATGTTCGATTGGAATTGTAAATTATCCCTATATTGATGACACTGTTCGAAGATTGAATGGACGTCCGAATTTCGGGCTGCATTATTCGAGATGGGGAAGCGAGTTTTTCTCATGGCTCTTTCAAGGAACCCGTCATTTGACAGACCAGGGACTCATGCCTTTTATTCTTTCGGCTTTGATACTGACCGCGACAAGTTTTATCATTCAGTCAGCGCTCTTAGGAGAGAAAATAAACTATCTTTCATCACTGGCTTCTGTGATTGTAGGTCTTAATCCCTGGTTTTTAAATGCAGTTGCTTTTAGATTTGACGGGCCTCTTATCTCACTGAGCCTTTTGTCAGCGGTTGTGCCTTTCATCTGGTGGAAAGATAAAACAAGGTTTGGAATCATCAGTGTGTGCGCTGTGTTCCTCATGTACAATTTTTACCAGGCCTCATCCGGAGTTTTCTTCCTTGTCGCTTTCGGTCTGCTGTTCTTAGAGCTGCTGAGGGGGAGAAGCTTAAACAAAGTGCTGCGAAGACTTTTACTGCTCATTGTTTCTTTTATGGCTGCAACATTCTTTTATCTGATTCAGCTGATTTTTCTGCCGGCAACTGCTGGTAAGAATACAGAAATAATGAGAGGCTGGATTGTTGATGACATCTTTACTAACTTGACCAGCTATATTCAAACAGTTCTTTCTGACAGCACAAAACTCTGGAAGTTTCTGATTATTGTTCTGCTGATTCTGTTTGTTTTTTCAATGCGCCGGCAGAGTCGTGTTTCACAGATTAAAACTTTCGGGCTGTGCGGCATTTTCTTGCTGATAAGCTTACTTGCGTCGTTTGGAATTTATAGTTTTTTAGAGAGTCCAATCAGTACCGAAGCGCCGCGTTATAATTACGGCTTTGGCGTCTGGCTTGCAATTCTATGTGTGCTGGTCAGCTCAGATTTGGCATTGAAAACCTTCAGTGCTGTGAAAGCGGCTGTTGTTATTTTCTTTACTTATCAGATTGTTCTCTTTGTCTTTGTTTTCTCGTCAATGCTTCAGCTGCAGAAGGACACTTTTATTTCACAAAGTAATCTTTTACGCTCAAATCTCATGACAGTCTATCTATCAAATGATTCAGTTTATCTGAAAAACGGTTTTTTCAGAGATTCTGAAGTCCTTTTATCAGCCGGGAAAAATTATCCGATTTTGCGTAAAATTGTACCAAGCAATGCCCCCTCTTATTTTCCGAATAAGTTTTGGTTCAAAGAAGTAACAAATATTTCGATTGAAAAAGAAAATGACAAAGAGACTCTAGCACTGACAGATAATCCTAAAAATCTGGCGGTTAGTAACGACAGCTGGGATATTTATAAGTCCGGCAAGAAAATAATTGTCGTGACAAAGTAAGCAAAGGATGAAATTCTTAAGGAAGGCAGATATCATGAATAAAAAGGTTTCAGTAGTGGTTCCCTGTTATAATCACGGAAAATATATTTCTCAATGCCTGCAGAGCCTTTTTTCACAGACCTATCAGAACATTGAACTTTTAGTTTACAACGACGGCTCAACCGATGACTCTGCCGAGATAATTAAGTCGCTGCTGGAAAAAAGCCCTTTTAAAGAAACTTACTTTTTTGATGAGGCCAATCGTGGTGTGAGCGCAATCAAAAATGATGCGCTGGACCGGATTTCTGGAGATTTTTTACTCTTTGTTGACAGTGATAATTGGTTAAACAGCAATCACATTGAAATCTTACTGGCGAAGCTGGAAAGCACAGGCAAAGATATTGCTTACACACAGCTCTGGGACTTTGAAAATCAGCGAGACGTCCTGCAGAGTAATCTGGAGTTTTCTTTGAGGCAAGAGCTTGAAGGAAACCTGATTGATTCTTCGTCACTGATTCGTCAGGCTAAGATAGGCAGGGCCAAATTTGATATGGCTCTGAATAACCGTGCGCTGGAAGATTATGACTTTTGGCTGAATTTGATTCTGGAAAATCAGGCTGCACCTGTATTTGCGGCTGAGACAAAACTGAATTACCGTGTTCATCAGGATTCAAGGTCTGACCGCGGCAACTGGGCTGATTATTATCAGAATTATTTTTATCTCCTTAACAAACATCGGGAAAAATTTCCGGAAGAAATTGATGAGGCGAAGAAGGATAACATTCTGCATTGGATTACGACTTTTGACGAATGCCTGGAAATGCTGCATGAGCGGACTTTTCAAAAAGAGGAGCAGGACAAGCAAATCAAGCTTCTTGAAGAACAAGTCAATTATTATCAGAACTCCTACAGTCGCAGTTTAAAAAATCTAATCAGCATCCCGCTAAGAAAGTTAAGGAAAAATGGCTAAAAATTTACTACTTTATGTTCATTTTAATCGAGAGAACAAGCTGGCTGAACATGTGCTCTACCAGCTTCAGCATATTCGTCCGTTTTTTGATGAAATCTGCCTGATTTCGAATAGTCAATTGTCTAGCGATGACCAGCAGCTCTTGCAGAATCAGCAGCTGATGGAGCGCTTTATTCAGCGTGAAAACAAAGGCTATGATTTCATGGCTTGGAGTGAAGCCATGCTGGCATACGGCTTTGAGGCACTTAAACAGTATGATTCCGTTACTCTGATGAATGACACCTGTTTCGGCCCGATTTTCGATTTGAAAGCGATTCTAGACAAATTTAATGCTGATGAGCAGGTGGACTTCTGGGGCATGACAAATAACCGCGCCCATGTCGTTGACCCGCATGCAGACGGTCATAAAGTTCAACTGCCGGCTCACATTCAAAGCTACTTTATCAGTTTCAAGCAGCAGGTCGTCAAGTCAGAAAGCTTCCGTGATTTTTGGTCAAACATTCAAGTATTAGATGAAGTCGTTGATGTTATTGTCAAATATGAAACAGGCCTGACCAAGCATTTTGAAGATGCGGGCTTCAAGTCTGGCGTGGTTTTTGACACACGCCAGGAAGACTGGTCACAGATGCTGGTGCACGATTTCTCTGTCTTTAACATGTCCTCAATTCTTGAGCATCGCATTCCCTTTCTGAAAATCAAGGCTTTTGCCATAGGTGCTCAGCATCCGAGCACGCCGATTACCGTTGAATACTTGCAGAAATATACAGACTATCCGCTGCATCTCATCGTTGACCACATGACCTGGTACGATTACCCAGATAGGCCGTATATGCTCAATAGCAAGATGATACAGGCTCCTGTGCCGGCTGAACCAAGCGAGCATCCCAAAGTCGGCATTCATTTGCATGTCTACTACAAAGATTTGCTGGTGCACTATCTCGAGCTGTTTGACCGCTATGTCAAAAACTATGACCTCTATATCACGACTGATAGTCAAGAAAGCAAGCAAACCATTGAAGAGCTGTCGAATCATCATCCCTCTATCAAAGAGATTATGGTGGTAGGAAAAAAAGGCCGTGATGTATTGCCCTGGATGAAAATTCATCAAAAGTTGTCAGATTACCCGATTGCCGGCCATTTCCATACAAAGAAATCGGTTGAAAACTGGTGGATTTTAGGTGAAAGCTGGCGGACAGATTTAGAAGAAAATTTGATAGAAACTGCCCAAACTTTATTTGAGGCCTTTAAGCAGGATGAAAAGGTTGGACTCATCATTTCCGATGTACCGGCTTTCCAGCAGAGCTACCACGGACCTCTTTGCACAGAAGAAGAAAAAGTCTGGCCGCTGATGAAGCATCTCTGGGGAATTGTGGATTTTCACTATCGAAAAGGCCTGCAGGAGCAGCCTTCTTATATCATGAGTTACGGCACGATGGTCTGGTATCGTCCAGCAGCCCTGGACAATTTACTGGCAATCAATGTTGAAGCAGAAATTCCGGAAGAACCGCTGCCGGAAAACAGCATTCTCCACGCCTTCGAGCGCCTGCTTGTTTATGTAGCCTGGGGAAACAATTATGACTTCAGGATTGCGCACCGTGCCAGCTACAATGGGTTCTGGAATAACCACTCCACCAACCAGGTACTGAACGACTATCTCACAGCAATAAAAAAAGATGGGGGTGCCAAAGACAATATTATTCGAGTGAGAGAAATTTGGAATATGCTCATTGGCCGATTGCATTATCTGGCAAAATATCATGCCAAGAAGTTGCTTAAACGGCATTAATGTAAAAAGTAAAAAGCACCTTGGGTGCTTTTTTAGAGCTCATAAGATCATAAGAGCCTGAGACGGATTCACAAAATAAAAAACCAACCCTTTTGAGGTTGGCTTTACAAGCGTACTAATTATTTGAAATTAATTAGTAGCCTGAAGTACCATGAATTGGAGTACCTGGTGTTGAAGTAGATGCTGATGCATCAGCAGGGGCAAAGATGTCACCGTTTGAAGTAACACCATCACCAGTCAAGCCTTCAGCAGATTTAGCACCGAATGAAGTACCAGCAGCTGCCAAGTGGAATGCAACGGCATTCAAGCCGCCAGCATTGTGCCATCCAGCATCAATCAGAGAGTTCTGCTCAAAAGCAGAAGTAGTGAAGTTATGTTGGCTGTTGTTAGCGTTGTAAGCTGCGAATACAGGAACTGAACCAGCATCGATGAATGCAACACCTTCGTCAGACCAGCCTTTAGCTACCAATTGACGTGCTTCATATTCTGAAGCTGTGTAGTAGTGAACACCTGCATTCTTGTTGTAAAGACGGATAACTGAAGAACCGCTAGCAGCTGTTGTGCCAAGAGTTCCCTCATAGTTCCAGCCAGTCATAAGCAATGAAGCTGCTTCGAAAGAAGAAACTGTGTAGAAGTGCTCGCCGTTGCCTGGGTTGTACATACGATAAAGAGCAAGACCGCCAGCAGGATTTGCCTGAGCCTTAATATCTTTCAATGCATCAAGTTTAGTAACATCTTTAGTTGTTGCCAAGAATTGACCAACATCACCTTGAGTAGCAGTGTTCAAAGTAACATCAGCAAATGCTGTACCAGTAGAAGCAGCAACACCGCCAAGAGTCAAGGCAGCTACTGCTGCAGCAGTAATTTTTGTAAGTTTCATAAATTGAAACTCCTTTCTTTTATTATGTAGAGCTCTAACACTACAAAGACATTATATCGCGATAAACTTTTTTTGTCAAGGATTTAGTTAAAAATCAATTGAAAAAATCAGCTAAATTTACTCTAGTCTCTTAATTGTCAAAGTACGCCGTTGTTCTAGCATTCTATTTAATAAATTGAATTTCCAGATTATTGGGGGCAGTGACAGTGAAAACTTGTGTTGTGTCATTAAGGCTGTAATTAAGATTTGTCAAATCGAGTGTGAGTTCGTTGAGCTCGATGCCTTCTTTGAGCTTGAATTGTACTGCGCCCAGGTCCCAGGTGTCTGTTTCAGACACAGAGTCTCCCGGAATCGGTACCGCATGGATATATTTAACCAGGAGCGTTCTTTCATAAAAATCACCAGCGTCTGGAGAGGCAATCATGCTTGAGACAACTGTCATATCAGTGACGCCAGCATAGTAATCTTCACCGATTGCTAAATCAGCTTTTGGAATTTCAATAGCTGGGCCGGATTCTGACGTCATGACGGTGAAAGAGTCTCCATCAGGCGAAACGGTGTTGAAAGCATAACCGGCTTCACTGCAGAAGATTTTCTCCATCTTGTCCTTGTAACGGGCAATCAACTGTCTTAGTTCTGCCTGCGGAAGTTGCAGAAGTGTCACAATATGCCGCTTTTGCCCTTCAGCCTTGTGAAAATCTAAGCTTTCAGGAGAAATTGCACAAATGATACGAGTTTGCTCAATTTTATGAGTTCCAAACTCAAGCATGAAACTGTTTTCTTTAAGCAGTTTTAATCCAAGTACCGTTGTGTAGAAATCGACCGTCGCATCACGGTCAGAAACGCGGAAAACCGGCCGCATTTCTTTAATTTGTTCTATTATATTAGTCATATGCCTATTTTATAGGAGGAAGGGGAAAAAAGCAAGAGAAAAATCAAATTTTCGAGCATTTTTGTCATATTGAATGTCAAGAATGCTCATTAAGATTGATAAATAAGAAAAGGAGATAAAAATGTCAAGTATTAGATTGCAAAATAGAAAGGGAAGAATTACGGCTACTGTGCGTCAATCTACGCAAACCGTCGCAGTCAGAACTTTTGATTCAAAGGATGAAGCACTGCTATGGGCGCTGAAAGTAAAAAATAATATTAATTCGGGGAAACTTAACTTAGATTTTGCCGGAAAAGAGGTCTATCTACACGATTTCTTTTCGGATTATCTGGAAATGACGCAAAAATATAGGAACTCTAAGGGAAGTATAAAGTTATATGAGCAGGCGTTAAAACACATGAAAACTTTTTTCGGCAGCGTTTCAGTTTACAAAATTTGCCATAATGATTACCAGAATGTCATTAACTATCTGGGTGAAAAATGGGGGAATGCCTATTTGAACAGATTTAACGGTTATGTCAAAAAAGCGATTGAATATGCTGAAGGTGAAAATTTTCAGCTGAAAGATTTTACGACAGGGACTGTATTTTTGTCCAAAAAGAAGCCGAAAGCAGAGAAAAACAAGTATTTATCTGATGAAAAAGAATGTCGGACATTGTACAGCTATTTGAAAAAGCATCTTGACGACAAGGAGAACGATTTTCTCAATTATTTACTTTATTTTTCGCGGTATGGCCTGCGGCCCAGAGAGCTTTACGGCATGAAATGGAACCATCTGTTTATAAATGAAAAAGGTTTTCCCTATTTTTGGACAAGTTCCTATGATTTGGAGAATCATCAAGAATCGTTGAGGAATAAAACGGAGCTTCGAGACCAAATTCCCATACCCTTGACAGTAGAGGATTATCAGCTTTTGCAGGTCTTAAAATCGAAACAGGAAAAGGCTTACGCACTTTTTCCGAAGCAAAGAAAAAACGAAAATCAGCTCATTTTTGCAAGTCCGAAGTATAAATACGGCCTCCCAACCTCAACCGAAACAATCAATCGCAGATTGAGAGAATGTCTCGGGGCACTCGGCTTGAATACCAATTTGACACTTTATGCCATGCGGCATACAACGGAAAGTATCCTGGCTTCGAAAGTACCAGACACAGCCAGTGCCTACAAAGCGGTTGCCGAGCAATGGGGGCATTCAGAAATTACATTTAAAAACGTTTATTTTCATACTCTGAACCATGATAGAAAAATGATTGAAAAAATTATGCGTGAGGACCTTCGCGAAGATTTTTGGGAGCAAAATGGGAACAAGGTCGGAAAAGTATCTGCTGGAGGGCTTGACTGACTGCTTCAAATTCCTGGCGTTTCAATTTATGAAACTTACAAAAATTACTGCTGCAGCAGTAGCTGCCTTGACTCTTGGCGGTGTTGCTGCTTCTACTGGTACAGCATTTGCTGCAGGTCCTACAATCACCGGTACACAACCTCCAGTACATATCGGAGGAAATGACGCATCAATCGGCCAGAAGTTTTTCACTTCTGACAAGTCAAAACAGGCTGCTTTGAACCATATTGCAGATAATTCTTTGACAGCTGCAACAGATGTAGACCCTATCTCTATTTTCCGTATGTATAATCCAAATACAGGTGAGCACTTCTACACAACTTCTTCTTATGAAGCTGCTTCATTGCTTATCAATTCAGGATGGAACTACGAAGGAACTCTGGGTACTACCTATGTTACAGGTGATACAGCTGTAACTCGTTTGTATAATCCAAACGCAGGTGTTCACTATTATACTTCTTCAGAGTATGAAGCACGTCAACTGATGGATAAGGGCTGGAAGGACGAAGGTGTATCTTTTGTTGATGCTGGTCAATTTAATGTTTATGCTTCTTATAATGCTAACAACAGCCAGCATAACTATACGATGTACTTGGCTGAGGAGAATTCATTGCTTGGTGCTGGCTGGCAGGCTGCCGGCGGTATGGGTAACGTTGGCTTCCACTTAGCAGGTATGGGTGTTCCATTCCCAGCAGCTGATTCAGGCTACTCAGGCAGCGGGACAACTTCAAACGGTTCACCATTAGGTGATACCTCGAACGCTGATACTCCAAGTACTGGAACAGCTCCAAATGAGACAATCATTGGTGATAATGCCAAATAAGCTCTAATGCAGGAAACGAATCTTCTCGGAGGTTCGTTTTTTTTATTTTGGGAACAGAATTGGAACAAATTTTTGTACAGTCAAGATATAAATAAAAGAAAGCGGAGAAATTTTGCTCCCCGCTTTTTTTGTATAATTATTAGCCGAACGATTTATTCTCCGTACCAGGCAATTCCTTCATCACGCCAGCCGGCATTGAGCAGATTCTGCTGCTCGAAAGGTGCAGTCGTGTAGTTGTGCGCGCCAGCCTGTGCATTTGGATTATAAGCACGGTAAAGTGGTGTGTTTCCGCCGGAATGGAAGGTTACACCTTCATATTGCCAGCCGGCCTTAACAAGCTCATCTCTTTCAAATGGAATCAATGTGTAGAAATGGTCACCAGCATTTGGATTATAGAGGCGATAAACTTCGTTTCCGGAATCTGGTGCTGTCCAGCCGATTCCTTCGTATTTCCATCCAGCGCTTACGTCTGAATTTGCCTCAAAGGCGCTCTGGGTGTAGAAGTGCTCGCCGGTATTCGGATTATAAAGCCGGAAGACTGAGCCTGGTCCCCCGATAACGGCAGGGCCTGTTCCGCCGCCAAAGATATTTTTATAATCAATTGAGACGTCCAGCGGTTTAGACTGACTCATATTTTTGAAATACATTCGGCTGGAAAATTGCCAGGCGCCATATTGTGTGTTTTTGAGGTCGTTAAAATACGGCTTGCTTGTCGGATATTGTGCGACCCATAAGTTTTGATAGCCAAGCTTAGCAGGTTCAATATAGCCTTTTTTTATCCAGTTGGCACTGGTGTAGTAACGGATATTTGAGTAACCGACGGAAGCCATTTTGTTGGCAAAGACCTGCACAGCTTCTGTCCAGTCAACTTTGGCTTTATTGACAGCATTACTTTCACAGTCAAGTACCATAACAGTTCCGCTGCCCAAACCATAATAACTGGCTGCATTGACAAACTTTTGCGCTTCCGCCAGGGCACTTTTGTTGGCAGTGTTCTGGTCTTGCGCGTCTCCTAAATTAAGGTAATGGTAAGCAGCGACGTTTAAGCCAGCATTGGCTGCATAATTGATTTCTTGCCGGGCGTAGGGATTGTCATACCAGTCGCCTTCGGTTAATTTGACGATGGCAGTACGTACACCTTGAGCTTGGAGCTGATTGAAATCGGATTGGGTCATCCACTTTTGGTAGCTCGCAACGTCGACAGCATCAACGCGCGGAAGTGAATTGTCATCAGAGTAGATATTAGGTACGCCGTCGGAAGTGATTTCTTCAGCTTGAACCGTCTGTACAGGCATCATACTGAAACCAACTGATAAAATAGAAACTGCAAGCAGCGGCAGAATTTTTTTCTTTTTCATAATCACCTTAGGATACCATATTTACAAAGTTTTGTAAAACGTTATAAGTTATGCTACAATTGGTTCATGGCTGATTTCATTAGGGAACAGGGAATTTCAAAGATTATTTTAACTATATTTTATTTTCTTATCTTTTTGGTTACAGCTGTTTTGGGCATCCGAATCTTGCTGGGCTATTGGCAGTCTTTATTTGGGACAAGCAGCCATAGTTCGTCAGATTATGTCAAACAGGCAATCATCTTGGTGGCTGTGCTTCTTGGGCTTATTGTCGTCGCTAAAATCTGGTCATTTTATAATAGACGGCTGGAAGAGGATAGGGCAATGGAGGCTGAAATGGAAGAGGCTTTCAATTCGGCTGTTCCTGTTAACGTAGAGGAAAACGATTATCAGCCTGAGCAGCGCCTGAGACGCAGTTCTGTTAGGCAAGAGCCTGCTTTTTCAAGAGAAGCGAAAATGCCTGCCGGCGCCGATTTGAAAAATGCTGTGGCGCTTTCTGAGCTTTCTGAAAGAGGAGCATGGAGTGACCAGTCTTTGGAACTCCTAGAAAGCTGGAGTTTAAGCGAGAGTTTGGGCCTGAGGTCATCGGCTTCGTCTGCGCTTTCGCCTATTCAAAGACTGCAGGTTATTGAGTCGCCCAATCTGAAAGTGAAAAGCGAATCTTCTTTTTCTTCATTGTATGAGTCTGAGTCTGAAATCCCCAATATACGGCCGCATGAAATTGATGAACGGCAGCGTGTGCACGACCAGGCAAGGGCTTTTACAGAGTCTGCGCGTAATTCTCAATCAATTTCAGAAGCTGAGAATTTGCGGATTCAGGGAAGTCTGCGCTTTTCTGAGTCTATCAGCCAGGAGCTGCTTATGGCTGAGTCAGAGCGTCGGCAGAGTCAAAGCTATTCTCAGAATGAAAGTTATTCACTCCGTTTAAGTGAGCAGCAGCAGAGTAATTTCTATTCAGAATCATTTTCTGCCAGTCAGCGCATCAGCGAACGAGAGCATATTTTTGTATCGGCTTCACTTTCCCAGTCTTTTGAAATGTATTCTGCTTCGGCTGGAATACCGCCTGTCGAACCACAATTTCCGGAACAGGTACGTGATAATGTGATTTCTGATAGTCAGGAAATTGAGAAAATTTATCATTCTGAGTCTGTTCAGCCAAGTGCCCGCGATGCAGTCGAGACGGCTGAAAAGACTGATTTTGATTCAATCATCAAGAGAATTGAGCAGTTGCTGGATGATGAGTCATAAAGTATATTTTCTAAATTAAAAATAAATCCTATTTTGACTATCCAAAATAGGATTTATTGGTATGACAGAAAAATCAGTCATAATCATCTCCCTCACGTCCGTAATGAGCGACCCAAGGGACAAGCAGCAGCAGAATGAGAGGAATATAATATCTTCCTTGAAAGCCCAAGAGGTCTTTAAAGCCGAATTTATAGGTAAATGTCCAAGTGGCAAGAAGTGCAGCGTTAGTAATGAAAAGTGAAGCAAAGGCAGCGAGAACAGCAAAAAGGAAAAGTTTCCAGTTGGCCCGATTTCTGAGAAAGAACAGATAAATCAAAAGCCAGATAATTCCAATGACAAAACAAATAATGACTGGATAAAGCAGCTGCTGGTTGATAACTTTGACCTTGCCTGAGAAGATTTTGTTCCAGTATTTAATCACATCTTTAGGCTGGATTACATTGTTAAAGATGCTAATAATTGCGTCCCCCGGCCTTTTCAAGATATAAGCAAGGTTTTTATCAGGTTTGAAATTTATAGGATAGCCAACCGTTGAGAAGAACCTTGACCAAATCAGATACAGACTGGTGCCGATGCCTCCAATAAGTCCAGTGTATACGAATTTTTTCCGCAGCACAAGCCGCTCTTTCGGAAGGGCAAAAATCAGGAGAAGCAGCGGAACATAAGCAACTTTCGTAAAAAAGAGTAAGATACCTAAGAAAAACAAAATTCCGGTTTTTATACGGCCGATTGCCTCTCCAGGAGAGCAAAGATTGAAAAGAAAAGCAATGAACAAGCTGGCAGCTGCAATGGTAAAGACGTCGCCGGAAATTGACGAAGCAAGAAGAATTGTGTAAGGGTTAAGCAGCAGCACTGTACCGATTAATTTCCCGCGCGGCAGCAGACAAACGGACAATACTGCCATCAAGATATAAAAAATCAGATTGGCCACCCGCATTGAGATAAAAGTATTAGCAACCGAGGCATTCCCTGACTGAGCAATGGAGAAGCCTATAGCCTGCGGCAGCCAGTTAATTGACGGATATTGCCTTCTGACATAAGTATTAGTTTGACCAGTGACTTTCGGCAGCTTTTTTATTTTACTGAGCCATTTGTCACCGCCTTTTGTGTACAGTTCGGGTAGAATGTATGAAATTAAACGGTCAGCACGGGTGAATTCTGGTAAAGGATGTTTGGAGTCAGCCGTTTCATAATCAAATGAATACTGGCTCGGCAGCTTGATGTAATTTTTAGTTAAAAAAACATTACCCTCAGCTAATGCAACAGAGTTTTCTAAATGCATGCTGGCATCAGGAATAGTGAGCGGCGAGACATTCTTGATATAATAACTCCCCATCATAAAAGAAATAATCACAAAAATAATCACGCAGGCAGATTTTGTGATATTTTTACTATTATTAGTTTTTTCTATGAATGCAGCGAGGAAATCCATTACTAAAATTATACCACAGTCAGGCCGTTTCAGGGAATTTGACGATAATTTTGATAGTTTAATAATACTGAAGAAAAGAAGTGATTCTTTTTCGAAATTTTTAGTCGACAATATTAGATTAAAGTACAAAAAATCCCATTTTGTATGCAAAACAGGATTTATTTTCCAAAATTAACTGATTGATTTAATCAGCATAAGTCAGCAAAAAGTTATTCTTCTTACCTTTCCGGATAACTGTCAACTGGCCGTCAATCTTATCAGAATCACTCACAACAAAGTCCAGACTCTGCTGACGCTCACCGTTAACGTAAATGGCGCCATTCTCAATATCCTCACGCGCCTGCCGCTTAGAAGCCTCAATACCTGAGTTAACTAGCAGTTCAACCATATTCAGGTCTTCATCTGGCTTGACAGCATAGTGAGGAACAGCATGCAGACCTGAAGAAATGGACTCAGCATCCAGTTCCTTAAGATTACCGCCGCCAAAGAGAACATCTGTCACATGCAGTGCATGCTCGAAAGCCTCCTGACCGTGAACCATGGTCACAACTTCCTTGGCCAGAATCTTCTGAGCAGAACGGCTGCCGCGATTCGCATTGAAATCTGCCTCAATCTGCGCAATTTCGTCCAGCGGCAGGAAAGTGAAAATTTTCAGCAGCTTGACAGCATCTTCATCGTCAACATTAAGCCAGAATTGATACATCTGGAAAGGCGTTGTCTTCGTCGGGTCAAGCCAGACGGCATTACCCTCAGATTTGCCGAATTTTTTCCCGGTAGAGTCAGTGATAATAGGCGTGGTAATGATGTGCGCCGTGGTATTGGCCTTGCGTCGAATGAGTTCTACGCCGGCCGTCAGATTTCCCCATTGGTCAGAACCGCCCATCTGCAAGGTCACCCCGTAAAGCTGATTCAGCTCGTAGAAGTCATAGCCCTGCATGATTTGGTATGCAAACTCAGTATAGCTGAGTCCGGTTTCCAGGCGGGATTTCACAGAGTCTTTCGACATCATGTAATTAATCGTAAAGAATTTACCGACATCGCGCAGGAAGTCGATAAAGGTCAGACCGTCAAACCAGTCAAAGTTATTGGTCATTTCGGCACGATTCGGCGCATCAGTGTCAAAGTCTAAGAAGCGCTCAAGCTGGCCGCGGATTTTTTTCAGCCAAGTCTGCACAGTTTCTTTCGACTGAAGCGGACGCTCCGCGTCTTTAAATGACGGGTCACCTACCAGACCAGTTGCGCCGCCGACGACCGCATAAGGTTTATGACCGGCACGCTGGAGATGCATCATCATAATGATTTGCACGAGATTTCCAAGATGGAGGCTGTCAGCAGTCGGATCGAAGCCGATATAGTAGCTGACCATCCCCTCATTAAGTGCTTTGCGCAGTTCGGTTTCGTCAGTCGTCTGATTAATCAGGCCACGGGCTTTGAGTTCATCGAAAATTTCCAATGTTTACATCCTCCTTGTTTTTATGTTTAATCCGCGATTTGCAAACGCGAATTTAGTTTTAATTATAACAGAAAATTCGCAAAAATGCGGATTTTAGGAGAATTGTCAAGGAAGATTTACTGGCTAGCTCAAAAATAAGAGAGTTGTGAAATAATAATGGCGAAAATATTAACAATCTGATATAATTTTAATTGGCCCCTCGGTGATATACTCAAACAACTGCTGTACCAGTCTTGGCTGGTATTCTTATTGCTGTCTTTCGTTATTGGTTCAACAACAAAGACAGATGACAACTCTAGGTAGAGTTGACCCGCAACGCTTAAAAGTGAAAAAAATACCTCAGATACAGGAATATCTGAGGTATTTGCGTACATGGGTGACATGTTCACTTGTTATTATATCAAGAATTTGCGAGAAGTCAAGTTATTAGTTTTTTTACATCTTTCGTTACTGGTTCAACAACAAAGACAGATGATAACTTTAGGTAGAGTTGACCCGCAACACTTGAAAAAGTGAAAACGCACCTGAACAAATCATTTACGTGTATATTATAACAGGAATCATCAGGAAGTCAAATCAGAAAATTGGACAAAATAGAGAAAAATGTAAAATAGTTGACATTTTTCTTAGAAAAATATACAATAATTCTTGGCTAAAACTAATTTAGCCATCGGTAGGTGAGGCTACCACAGGGATACGGGTTGCTGCCGCAAAATCGTGGAGACACGATGAGAGGGCCAACAGTTCATGTCATTAAGGCGTGAAATAGTGCAACAACATCGCCCTGTGAAGCTAAAGCTTGAACGATAACGAGTTAAAGTTCTTTTTGCGACGCATTGATAGAATGATTCACTTGCCTAAGTTCAAGCAGCTAGGCAAGTTTTTATTTTAAGAAGCAAGCCTGCCAAAAAAACAAAAGAAAGGAATGAAAATGATGGAAGAACAAAGCATCAGCGGCCCGGAACCTGACAGTCCGCTGCAGACTAACAGCATGAAAACGCCCTCTCATTTTCATCGCCTTAGTTTATAGTAGTCTAAAGGTTAACGGCTGTACAATCACAATCTACTACAAGAAAAATGAGGTACAGACCATGAAAAAATTATTCACAAAAAATACTGCGACCACAATGAAGACAAGGCAGCAGCAGGAATTCGTGCGCCAAAGATTAGAATTTGCCGCACAAGCAGAAAAAGAAGAATTATTAAAAAAATTACACACAAGCTCAAAAGGCCTTAGCTCAGAGCAAGTCGAAATTTCCCGCAAGCAGTACGGCGAGAACAGCATCGCGCGCGGGAAAAAGATTTCCGCAGCAAAACGTCTCTGCCAGGCATTTATCAATCCTTTCACAGTGCTGCTCGCCCTTCTCGCGCTGGTGTCGGCATTCACAGACATCATTCTGGCGGCTCCGGGAGAGGCGAATCCGACCGCGCTTATCATCATCACGACCATGGTGGTGATTTCAAGCCTGCTGCGCTTCATTCAGGAAATGCGCAGCGGTAATGCGGCGGAAAACCTGCTGAAGATGATTAACACGACCACAAACGTCTATCGCGCGGAGACTGGCAGTCAGGAAATTCCCATTGATGAGGTGGTTGTAGGCGACATGATTCACCTCTCGGCAGGCGACATGATTCCAGCCGACCTGCGCATTATCGAAGCGAAAGACCTCTTTGTCAGCCAGTCTTCCTTGACGGGCGAAAGTGAGCCGGTGGAAAAAACGGCGCTGAGCGCCTTTGGCCAGGAAGGAAATGCATCAGTATTGACTGAGGTGCCGAACCTGGCATTCATGGGCACCAACATCATCAGCGGGACCGCCTTCGGAGTTGTTATTGCGTCAGGTGCGGATACAACCTTCGGGGAATTGGCGCGGCGTATTACGGAGAATTCCTCAAATGCAAAGAAGACCAGCTTTGAAAAAGGCGTCAACTCTGTTTCCTGGGTGCTCATCCGATTTATGCTCATCATGGTACCTTTTGTCTTTTTGCTTAACGGTTTTACCAAAGGTGACTGGATGGAGGCGCTGCTATTTGCACTGGCTGTGGCTGTCGGCCTCACGCCTGAAATGCTGCCGATGATTGTCACGACTTGTCTGGCAAAGGGCGCTGTGGCAATGTCCAAGGAAAAAACCATCATCAAAAATTTGAATTCCATTCAGAATTTAGGCTCGATGAACATTCTTTGTACTGACAAAACCGGCACATTGACTCAGGATAAGGTCGTTCTGATGTATTCGCTGGATGTGCAGGCGCAGGAGGACACGCGTGTGCTCAGGCACGCTTATCTCAACAGCTATTATCAGACAGGGCTGAAGAACCTGATGGATATTGCGATTATCCAGGCGACTGAGGAACAGCTGAACGGTGTATGTGATAAATATACAAAAGTTGATGAAATTCCGTTCGATTTTGAACGCCGGCGCATGAGCGTGGTCGTGCAGAGTGATGATTCAGAAGAAAATTCACAGAAGACACAGCTGATTACCAAAGGCGCTGTGGAAGAAATTCTGGAAATCTGCAGATTTGTTGAATACAGGGGCGATGTTGTCCGCTTGAGCGAAGAAATCAAAGCTTATATTTTAGACAAAGTGGATGAATTGAACAAAAACGGTATGCGCGTGATTGCAGTGGCGCAGAAGACGAATCCTTCGCCGGTCGGAACTTTCTCCGTGCAGGACGAATCCAATATGGTGCTCATGGGCTATCTGGCTTTCCTGGACCCGCCTAAAGAATCCGCAGCGCATGCGATTCAGGCCTTTGACAAATACGGGGTCGCAGTCAAGATTTTGACGGGTGACAATGATAAAGTGACGCGTGCCGTTTGTCGCCAGGTCGGACTTCCTGCAGCTCAAATTTTACTCGGAGTTGATGTCGACAAGCTGAGTGATGAGCAGCTCAGGCAGAAAGCTGATGAAATCAGCGTTTTCGCGAAGCTTTCTCCTCAGCAGAAAGCCCGTATTGTCACAGCCTTGCGGGACGGCGGGAACAGTGTCGGCTATATGGGTGACGGCATTAATGACGCGGCCGCGATGAAGGCCGCTGATGTGGGGATTTCCGTTGACACGGCGGTCGATATTGCCAAAGAGTCGGCTGATGTTATTCTGCTCGAAAAAGACCTGATGGTGCTTGAAAAGGGCATTATTGAGGGGCGAAAAACTTACGCGAACATGATTAAGTACATCAAGATGACCGCGAGCTCGAACTTCGGGAATATGTTCTCTGTCTTGGTTGCCAGTGCTTTCCTGCCTTTTATGCCGATGCTGTCGATTCAGATTCTCCTGCTGAACCTGATTTACGACTTGTCCTGCACAGCGATTCCCTGGGACAATGTCGACGAAGCTTATCTGACGGTGCCTCGCAAGTGGGAGGCTCGCTCTATCAGCAAGTTCATGCTGCGGATTGGGCCTACGAGTTCGGTTTTCGATATTCTGACTTACTGTCTGATGTTTTTTGTGATTTGCCCGGCGGTTTTCGGGCCATTCAGCTCGCTGACGCCTGGCAGTGCGGAATATATCGGATTTATTGCGCTTTTTCACACGGGCTGGTTTGTGGAGTCAATGTGGACGCAGACGCTGGTGATTCATCTGATTCGGACGCCGAAGATTCCTTTTCTGCAGAGTCGGGCTTCGTTGCCGCTGACTTTGCTGACTTTTTTCGGGATTGCTGGGCTGACGGTCATTCCCTTCACGCCTTTCGGCCGCTCAATCGGGCTGAGTGGTCTGCCGCCTGCTTTCTTTCCTTGGCTGGTTTTGCTGGTGGCGCTGTATATGGCGCTTGTCACGGGGGCTAAGAAGGTCTTTATACAAAGATATGGTGAATTATTATAGTAAGAAGTGAAATGCCGCATTGAAGCTGTTGAATATCAGTTAACATACAACACAGGACACTACTAAATATTGTAACAACTTTGATATAATATATTTGTAGAAGAAAAGTGGAGGCAAATAGATGGAGAATTATAAAGATATTATGGGAGTAACCTTTCGGAAAGTGAGGGAATCACGAGATATTTCATTACGTGCTGCATCAAAAGGTGTGCTTTCTAAATCTCAACTTTCTCGATTTGAAAAAAATGAAAGTCAAATTAAGGCAAGTGCATTATTTCAGCTTCTTGAAAACATAGGTGCATCACCCGAAGAATTCTTTTACATTATGCGACAATTCGAGAGTGATAATTTCAGCAGGCTGTTCCATATAATGGGAATCTATGAGCAGGAATCAAACTGGTCAGAATTGAAGAAAATCTATAGTAAGTGCATTAAAAAATATCAAGAGACATTGAATCTTAACTTTCGTATTCAGGCAATTTCAATCAAAGCTATTCTATATGGGCACAAACAGATTGAAAATTTATCGAAAAATGAAACAGAATTTACAATAAAGCTCCTTTACGATAATTTGAACTGGGGATTGCGAGAATTACGGCTATTTAATTGTACTCTTGCATTTCTCCCTTATTCTATCACCACGGAATTGCTGGAAGACATTTTAAAGAGGTCGTCTTACTACAGTAACATTGCAGAAAATCGTCAGATAATTATCATGATATTGAGAGGAGCAACCTGGAATAGTTTGACTCATCGAGATTTTCAGCATGCCCTACAATACAGAGGACATGTAAAAGAAATTGCAGCACTTTACAGCGATTATTTTGCTTGGATGGTCTTAAAACAGTTGGCCTATAGTTATGAAAAGGAGAAGGGGAATTTAGAGAGAGCAAGTCAAGAATTGGAAGAATATGTAGTGATTTTAAAGAATCTTGGCAACAACTATGAAGCCGAATCATGTGAAGAAGAATTGAACAAACTTAAAAAAGAAATAAAAAAATTGCGCAAAAATGGGACAAATTGAATTTGTCCTTTTATTTTTTGTTAGATTTATCGTTGAAGGAATTTCTAAAACGACGATTATGTGTGAAAAACAAATTATTGAACTTCCAACAGGAAGGCCGACATTGGAAATAGTTTCGTATGAGTCTCATATTGATTCAATTTTATCGGCAAATAATCTAGATAAGGCGAATTATTATCTTTCAATGCTTAATATGGAGGTTATCCAATTAGAAGGACACGATGCATCATTCTATGATTTTTTCATGGGGCGTAATATCTGTTCTGTACCTTTAAAACAAACTTTTACTAGTAGGGAGAGTATCCAAACGGCAGCTGAATTGATTAAACACTTGGAAGCATCTTTGAAAAAAGGAGAGTACTGCTATTTGAGTGTGGACACATTTTTTATTAGAGAATATTCGTCCTCAGGCAAGAACCATATTGTCCATTCTCCGTTGATTTCTGGAATGAGTAAAAGCAAAGTGAGACTTTCAGATTTTTTCGATTATAAGCATTACCATTTTGCTTGGATCAGTTTAGAAAGCTTTATTGAAGCCTACTTAGCGGTTCAAAGAGAGATTTATTTGCCCTTGATAGATAAAAACGAAAACTGGATTTTAAAAGTTGAAGATTTAAAAATCGATAGACAATTCCCTCAGATAGATACTCGAAAATTATTTAGTGATTATTTGAGAGGTGACAATAAAAGTGTTACAAAATTAGATGTTTTCCATTATCTAAATCAAAATTTATCCGGGATTTGTAATCCAAAAAATTGGTTGTATCAGAAAAAAATTGTTCACGGTCTTCAGGTTTATAATTGCATAAAAGAACGTATTCAAGCACTCTCCCATTCGGAACAAGAAAGTTTGGATAAAAAGTTAGTGGCAATTCTTTATAAGCATTTTTGCACATATTCTCATTTATCAAGTGTTTTGGAGTTAGATACGGATTGGCTTAATAAGAGTCTATCAAAGTCGAAACAGCTAATGTATCTTGGCCTAAAATCAATGCTGTCAAAGAAGACTTCTCAATATGCAAAAATATTGGAACTTGTCAATGAATTAGAAGAATCAGAGGAAAAATATATTAGGGAGAATCTATTATGAAATTACAGGATTCGGATTTCAATGAAAATAGGATGATTCAATACTCAAAATTCAATAATGTCGTCCAGCGTGATAATAATATTTTAATTTTTAACTCAAAGAGTAAACGCTTCGTAAAAATGACTAAAGAAGATTTTGAAGGTGCTATAGATAGAAAAGATTTACAAGTTCCATTGCTTGAGGCAGGAATCATTGTAGAAAATTACAGAGATGAAAGTGCGGAAATAAATCAGCAGTATTATCAGCGTGTTTATGACTCGACATTACGCTTAACTATCCTTGCCTCTGAGGAATGTAATTTTAGGTGTTCATACTGTTATGAAAAATTTGAACGCGGAAATATGTCTTTGGAAGTATGTGAGGGCCTTATTAAGTGGCTTAGGAAAAACATTAAGAATTATACAGGCTTAGAAGTCTCTTGGTTTGGAGGCGAGCCATTGCTTGGTATTAAACGAATTGAATATTTATCAGCAGAATTCAGAAAAATTTGTAGTCAGGCAAAGCGTCCATATCGTGCTAATATTACCACAAATGGATATTTATTGAACGATAGAATTTTTAAGAGTTTAGTTGACAATAAGGTTAGAAGTTTCACGATAACATTAGATGGAACCGAGATGACGCATGACAAGTACCGTGTGCTTCAAAATGGAGGAAAAACGTTTGAAAGGATTTTGAACAATCTAAGGAATATTAGAGATAATTGTAAAAAGAGGGATATTCAGATTAATATTCGCTGCAACCTTACCCAAGATACATTGGAAGTGGCAGAAGAATATGTACTACTGATGCATAATGAATTCTACAGTGACTGTCGTTTTTCATTCTTCTTTCGTCCTGCGGGAAACTGGGGTGGTAATAGAGTGAAAAAAATTAGCAACAGATTAGTCAATAGCCTTGATGAGTTTTATAGTAGCATTATTGAAGCTACAAAAAAGTATCCGCTCGATTTTTCCGTTAACGCAATGATGCTTATAGACGGAATGTGTAATTCTTCCCGGAATAATTATTACATCATCGGAAGTAATGGTATGGTATACAAATGTACAGTTTTATTTGATAGACCGGAAAATAGAATTGGAATGCTTACCCGTGATGGCAAACTAATTATTAACCAGGAGAAACAAAGTAAATGGACACTAGGAACCGTGGAGAACCGCTTAGAGTCTTGCGGCGATTGCCCCTTTACTTATTCTTGCTTCAATCGAATATGTCCAGCCAAGGGCTGGCTACTCACAATACAAGGAAAATGCGGTTACGAAAGAAGTGCCATAAAAAGTATTCTGTATATGCTTGATAATCAGGATTATTTTGAAAAAATAGGAGAGGGATAAAGAAAATGGAAATGGAAGAAAAACTGCAGCAATGCTTTGAGGATTTGGGCATTTTCCTTGATAATATTCAAGATTTTGATATAGACGAAGATATTGAAGATTCATTGGAGTTTATATCTTTAATCGTTGGAATTGAAGATGCTTTTGAGATAGAAATTCCTGATGAATACTTAAATATGAGTCGATTGAGAAGTGCACAAGACCTTATTAACATGATTGAAGTAGTCTTGAGCGAGAGTGAAATGAAATTAGAAAATGAAAATCATAAAAAGGCATTTTAGATTTTTGAGTTTTTTGAAAGGTACTTCTTTAGTACTCCTTATATCTCTAATATTAGCTAACTCAGTGCAATATCTTTCACAACCCTTGATTTTGAGGATGGCACTTAGTTTGCCTGAACAATTAACAGGGGAAAACTTAATAAAATTCGCTTTGCTTGGTTTTCTTTGCTATTTCTGGATTTATGGTATAGCTTTGCTCAGCAATATGTATATGTCTTATCTAATAAATGAAAGGCTATCAGTTTTAATTTCATCTGAAATACTAAAAAAATTTCTGCAGCATTCGGACATAAAGCGCAGTGATTCGGACAAGATATCGATTTTATCGCAGGACTCAGATGCTTATAGGGAGTCTTGGATTCAACCTCACCTTACTTTAATTATTTGGGGATCAGTTGTAGGTGTGACAATTGCTTATCTGCTGTTTACCAATCTTTTATTGGGAATTTTATTTGCACTAGGTTTGCTGTTAGTGCCAGCGCCGCAAGCGATTTTAAATAATAAAATGCGACAAAGAGGAAAAGAACTTGTTGAAGCACGGACAACAGCGTTGGCAAAAATAATGGATGCTATTCACGGCAGTCAAACTCTTCAGAATAATGGAGCAACAAAGAATATATTTCTGAATATTGTTAGGGCAATTGTAAAAAGAGAAGAAGCACGAACGCGGAATGCCTATTTATATAATATTTCTTACTCATCAAACGGAATCACGGCTTTCTTAGGACAAATAGTGCCTTTAAGTATAGGTTTTATGATGAACATGTATGGTATTCATATTAGCGTTGCTGAGTTAATCTCAATGTATGTTGCTTCAAATCAATTGACAGGGCCAGTTCAGTCAATGCTCTATGCAGTGACACAAATACAGGAGAACATGTCCGTGCGTGAGAAGTTGGAGGTAATTCTAGACGAACCTTCTTCTGAAAGCGGTGAGAAGAATTCGCTTATAATTGATTTGGCGGTTTTAAAGCTTCAGGCAATTTCTAAAGCCTTTGGACAAAAAATAATATTTAAACAGTTAACTTTGAGTTTTGAAATGGGAAAGAAATACCTAATCAAAGGAAAAAGTGGAGCCGGGAAAACGACACTTCTCAGACTAATTAATGGTGAACTTGTTCCAGATAAGGGGGAAATCTTTGCTCTGAATCAAAGTGGTAAAATCTATTCAGATTATTCGAGAAATGTGGGAATCATCACGCAAAATCCGTTCTTATTCAATGATTCTATTCGATTCAATCTGACAATGGGGCAAAGTTTTGATGATAAGGTACTAATTAATGCATTAAATCGTGTTGGACTGACAAGCGAAATAAAAGGCGTTCTGGATTTCAATATAGAAAATAATGGAGAGAATATTTCAGGAGGGCAGAGAGTACGAATCGAAGTAGCGCGCTTCTTGTTACGAAGAAAAGACATTTTACTGGTTGATGAGGTAACTGCAGCACTTGACCCAGAAAACGCTCGAAAGGTAAGAGAATGTATAAACAGTTTACCCTTAATGATTCTGGAAATCGCACATCATATTGATGATGAAATGGAGTACGATGAAGTGATAGATTTTGATGATGTGATTATAAACTAATAAAAAGGGAGAGTGGGTGGGCATCGCAAAAGTGTTTTGGAGAAATACGGAGAACTGGGACTCTAAAGCTAGCTGTAATTTGCTGTATATTCTTCCCTAGCAAAGGGGCTCTTCCGGATTAAGCAAAAAACATAAAGAGAAAGGAGGATAAATTTAATGGAAAAGAAAATTCTTATAAAGCCTGTTAAAGAATTGCCTGAAGAAAACTGGCTTTCATTTTATGCTGAAGCCTCTGGTGGAACTAACGGCAGTTGCGGTTTGGAATGGTAACTTAAATTCTTGATGAGGAAGAACAGCATAATATAAAGGGGAGCCTACATTTTTGTAGGCTTACTCTGTTTTTGACAGAGCGTGAGGTGACAAGATGAAGAATATAATAATTATTGACAGTTATCCTGATACAAAACATCCATGTTTTAAAGATAAATGTTTGAAAACTTATAAATTTAATAATGATAAGAGGAATTTTGAGGAGGTCTGCCAAGATTTAGATGTTAAGTTCCCCCATGGAACAGCGATTGGCGGGATTATTGCAAAAACTTGTAAAGAAATGGATGTTATATATCATTTTTTTGATATCTTCTCCAAAGACAAGCTAAAAATGCTTGATCTCACAAACAAAGCATTGGAATATATAAGTCGGAATTTTCAGGATGGTGTAATAAATTGTAGCTTGGGAACTATTTATTATAATGAAATACTAGAAAGCTTGATAGAGAAGCTATCAAAAAAAATATTGATAATTTCTGCCTTTGATAACGCTGGAGCAATCTCTTATCCAGCTGCATTTGATAGTGTCATAGGAGTAGACACGTCTTTTCGCTGTACAAAAAAAGATGATTTTGTAGTAGTAAAAAATAGTCCGATTGATATTCGTGCGAAGGGTGGGGTTCAACGTGTTCCTTGGGTAAATCCAGAATACACAATCAATCAAGGTTCTTCGTTTGCGTGTGCTTATGTAACGGCGTATGTGGCTCAACACTATTACGGACTTTCAAAAGATAAAGTGATGGAAAAACTTGAAGGAATTGCACGTTTCGTTTATTCATTTGAGGTAGAAAAGGTTACGAGTATAGAGCTAGCAAATAAAAATGTAGCTATAGTTCCATATAATAAAGAAATTCAATCTGCTTTTAACTTTTCTGCGTTTCTTCCCTTTAAGGTTGCTGGATTTTATGATTTTAAATTTTCTGGAAATATTGGCCGGGAACTCATGAGCTTTTATGATGAAGATATAAGAACAATTGTGGAAAACACAGACAGAATTAATTTTGAAAACATAGATGTTTTGGTCATCGGACACCTAAAAGAATTATCACTTCTTACGCATCGGGATCTGAAAAAGGAATTATTAGAAAAATGCTTAAAGTATCATGTTGAGGTGCTTGCCTTTGATTCTATTGATTTTGAAGAATATTCGGAGAAATTTTCTTTAGGGAAACTGAATTTACTCTCAGTGGAAGAACTCACCCCGAAATTTCCTGAAAAATTCGGCAAATTGTTCACCAGCAAAACACCTGTTTTGGGGATTTTTGGCACAAGTAGTAAACAAGGGAAATTCACTCTTCAAATACAACTAAGGGATGCGCTGAAAAAACGCGGTTATGATACAGGGTTCATCGGAACGGAACCAACAAGTAGTTTGTTTAATTTTGATATTACCTATCCGATTGGGTATATGGGAATAGAAAACCAAAATCCTCAAATGATTTTAGAACACTCAAATTATCTGGTAAATATTCTAGATAAAATGAACAAGGATTTAATCGTAGTCGGTTCACAGTCAGGAACAATACCACAAGTTCTATACAATTTGGGGCAATCTACTTTAACTCAACTTGCATTTTTACAGGGAACAAATCCAGATGCTGTAATACTTGCTATAAACTTTGATGATAGTTTTTCATATATTCAAAGAACAATTCTTACGATGAAGAACTTGATAAACTGCTCGGTGATTGGGCTTGCACTTTATCCATTTTGCTTTAAGAATGGTTGGGGAATCATTTCGGACCGAAAAGAAAAAGTGTCAGGTGATGATTGTAAGCAAAAAAAGAAAAAATTAGAAGAAGAATTTGGAATACCGGTAATTGTTCCAGGGGATAAAAAAGAAAATGTAACACTTATCAAAATGGTAGAGAATTTCTTTTCAGGGGAACGGTAAAATGACGTTGTTAAAGGATATGTTTATTCGTAAAGGGGATTTTGAAGTTAAAATCGGAAAAGACTTGCTTTGGGTTCCCTATTGTTCCGTAGGGGAATTGACATGTGCTGATAAAAAAGACACTGTATTAGATGCGCTGATATATTTCATTGAAGCAAACTTCCGGGAAAGTATAGATACTATGAAGCTTTATAAAGAAGGATTAGAGTGGGAGTTTCATAGAAAAGGAGGAGAGCTCATCAAAAATGGTTGTGGTTGTTGTTCATCAGTCGCTTCGTGGGTGTGCAGTACATTGAAAGAGACCTACAAGGAGGTAGGCATAATAATGATTGTACGTCCTACTGGATCCGGGCATGCAATAAATTATGTAAAACAAAATGGCAATTATTATATTTTTGATTTCTTGACTTTTTTGGCTAAATATCCAAAGACATTGAAAGAGACTGGAAAAAAGTCTGATTTTTTTAAGGCAAAATTTATTACAAATTGCTGCATGAAGACGAATAATCTGAATAATTTTTCGCGATTCTATGGAAGAATAATGAGGATAGCAGGCTATGAACAGTTGTTCTTTCAAGTAAGAGAGGAAGCAGTGCCACCATTAGCTATAAAGAGAGAAATGAATCACTTCTGTATTTATTTTCCAAAAGATAAATTAATAACACCACTTGTTGGTAGTTTACAAAAGCAGATGTATTATCAAAAACTAGATATTTCATTTGAAGAGAATAAAATTAGTCGAAGTTATTTCTTTTAACGATGCTGAGTGATGTGGTGGAAAGTAATGAAATGAAAATACAGAGCTGAATATTGATATACGGCTCTGTGTTTTTCGTTAAATCTCAAACAACGGACTTGAGTCAACATGACTCGTGTCAATAATCTGGACAACATGCGTGTCAACGTCATGCTGCTGAAGACTCGTTTCCATGGTCATATGCGCCAGTTCTTTGATATTATTGTGCTGACTGCGGTGCCCCAGGAAAATGCGCTTCGTATGATTGCCGATGACTGTCAGTGCCGCCATCGCGCCGTCTTCATTGGACAAATGGCCTTTGTCGCTGAGAATGCGCTGCTTAGTTCTGAAAGGATAAGGCCCCATGCGCAGCATTTCGATGTCGTGGTTAGACTCCATGATATAAGCGTCCGCGTCGGCAATCGTCCCCGCCATGCGGTCAGAAACATAGCCGGTGTCCGTCAGAATCACGAAAGACTTATTGTCCTTCATAAAGCGGTAAAACTGCGGTGCCACAGCGTCGTGGCTCACCCCGAAACTCTCGATGTCGATGTCGTCAAAAGTCATCATTTTTCCCATGTCGAACATCTTAATCTGCTCCGGATTGACTTTGCCGAGCATATTATCGTCCAGGAGCTTGCGCCAAGTCAGCTCATTGGCATAAACATCCATATGATACCTTCTGGCAAGCACGCCGATACCCTTGATGTGGTCGCTGTGCTCATGGGTGATTAAAAGACTGTCGATATCAGCGGCAGAGCGGCCGATACTTGCGAGCGCTTCCTCGATTTTTTTGGCAGTCAAGCCGGCATCGACCAGAATCTTCTGCTTGTCCGTTTCGATATAAGTCGCATTTCCGGTAGAGCCGGAGGCGAGGATGGCATATTTAAAGCCTGTTGTCATGTTTTTTCAAACCCTTTCTAAATCTAGGCTTAGTCGTTGAAAGCTTTTGCTCAAATTCTTCGTTGAGCAGCGTGTCAGTGACGTCATTTTCGGGGACAATAGGCCTAGTATCTGATATCTCCTGAAAAACCGGCCCGCTCTCAACCACATCCCCAGCAGCAAGCTCATCCTCACTGTCAGAATCATCAAAATCAAAATCATCATAACTCAGCGGCGTATAAGGCAGCACAATCGCGAACTCAGTGCCCTGCCCTTCGACAGATTTGACGCCGATTGTGCCTTTATGAAGTTTGACAATATCATAGGCAATCGCAAGCCCGAGCCCCGTGCCGCCGGCATCGTGCGTACGCGCCTTGTCCACGCGGAAGAAGCGGTCAAAGACCTTGGAGAGGTCACGAGCAGGAATTCCCATGCCCTGGTCAGAAATCTTAATAATCAGCTGCGTGAAAGTCACCTGTAATTTGATGGTTACTGAGCCGCCTTGAGGCGAGTATTTCACTGCATTTGAGAGAATATTGTCAATGACCTGACTCATTTTGCTGATGTCAAATTCGCTCCAGATGGCGTCAGCCGGAAATTCGGTGTTGAAAGTAATCGGCACAGAATCATCCGTCACGGCGATTTGGCGGAAACGGTCAACCAGATGGCTCAGAAAAGCCACGACATTGACCATTTCCTTCTGCAGCGACGTCCGGCCCATGTCCATGCGGGAAAGGTCCAGAATATCTGTAATCATCTGCGTCATGTGCTCCGTCTCCTGCAGCGTAATATCGACAAAATCCTGGGCAATGTCAGGCTGCTGAAGGGCGCCGTCATGCAGCGTTTCAAGATAAGAGCGGATGGTCGTCAGCGGTGTTCTCAGCTCATGACTGACATTCGAAACAAAGGTGCGCTGTTCGCGCTCCAGCTTGTCAGCTTCTGTCACATCATGCAGGACGGCGATAATACCGGAAATCTCACCCGATTCACGGCGGAAGACAGAGAAGTTGATGCGCAGACGAACGTATTCACCGTAGGAATTTTCCGAGTCCACAGAGATGTCAGGCTGGCGCTCCAGCAGGTCGCGAAAGGCGAAATAATTCGCAACATGCAGTGCCTGGGCAATGTTTTTCTTAAGAATCTGCTCGGAGTTCGTGGAAAGCAGATGCAAAGCGGCTGTGTTGGCGAGAATGACTTTTCCTTGCTCGTCGGAGGCCACCACGCCGTCGGTCATGTAGGCGAGAATTCCTGTGAGCTGATTGTGCTGACTTTCCAGGCTGTCATGTGAGCGCTGGATGTGTCTGCGCAGTTCATCGACACGCTGCACCAATTCTACCAGCTCTGCTGTGCTGGGCTCAAGTTTACGGGCAGAGAAGTCACTGCGTGTCACACGGTCAATCGCATGTGTCACGTCTTTGACCGACCGGGAAAAATCAAAGGTAAAGAAGCTGGAGACGATGAGCGAAGCAATCAGGACGAGGAAAAAGGTCTGGAAAAGCTGAGTGCGCGTGTGAAAGAGCTGAAGCAGGAGAAAGAGTATCGCAAAAAGCAGTAGATGAAAAACTACTACTTTGAAAATCAGACTATTTTTTGGCTTATGATTCATTTTCTTGATTGTTCATGTAATAACCGACGCCGCGCCGGGTGCAGATGTACTCAGGACGGCTCGGATTGGTCTCGACTTTCTCGCGCAGGCGGCGCACGGTCACGTCGACAGTACGGACATCGCCGAAGTAGTCATAGCCCCAAACCTCCTCCAGGAGCGCCTCGCGGGTGATGACCTCCGACTGGTGCTGCGCCAGATATAAAATGAGCTCGAACTCGCGGTGAGACAGGTCAAGTGGCTTGTCGTTCTTGTACACGAGGTAGGTGTCTGTATTAATACGGAGCTCGCCGATTGTAATCTCTTTTTTGGCAGGCTGTTCAGTCTTGGCCTGGCTTTCGACCACGGCCCGGCGCAGATTGGCTTTGATGCGGGCCAGCAGCTCGGCGTTGCTGAAAGGTTTGGTCACGTAGTCGTCAGCGCCGACATTGAGGCCCACGACTTTGTCGATTTCGCTGTCTTTGGCAGAAACCATGATAATCGGCACATCACTGGTCTTGCGGATTTCGCGTGCGACCTCGATGCCGTCTTTCTTAGGCAGCATCAAATCAAGCAGAATCAAGTCGGGATGCGTCTCGTTGAACTTCTCAACGGCCTCTTCGCCGTCAAACGCGGTCACGACCTCGTACTGCTCTTTTTCTAAGTTGAATTTGATGATGTTTGAGATGGGCTTCTCGTCATCTACTACTAAGATTTTCGACATACTACTATTATAACAGATTTTTATGTCCAGTTGGTACTATTTTACATAAAAAAGCAAGAAAAAATGCCGTGACACCGGACACACAGAATAAACAAAAATTTGCTATAATTGACCTAATGAAATCTATTTTTATTTCTTTTGAAGGGCCGGAAGGGGCTGGGAAATCGACCGTTCTGTCGCTGATTCAGCCCGAGCTCTCGAAATTCAGAGAGGTTGTTGCGACGCGTGAGCCGGGCGGTGTGCGCATTGCCGAGGATATCCGGAAAATCGTTCTGGGGCGGGAAAACACGGCTTTGGATGCCAAGTCAGAGATGCTCCTGTTTGCGGCGGCGCGGCGCGTGCATCTGCTGGAGAAAATCAAGCCGGCTTTGGATGCCGGAAAAGTTGTGCTGGCCGACCGTTTTATCGATTCGTCGGTGGCCTATCAGGGCTATGCGGGCGGTGTGGCGATTGATGCGGTAAAATGGCTGAACAATTTTGCGACAGATGGCCTGAAGCCTGATTTGACTTTGTATTTCGACATCAAGCCTGAAGTCGGGCTGGCGCGCGTGATGGATGCGGATGAGCGCGAGAAAAACCGCTTGGACCTGGCAACGTTAGACTATCACAGAAAGGTAGCGGCGGGTTACTTGGAGCTTTGCGCAGCAGAGCCGGAGCGTTTTGTCATAATTGATGCGTCTCAAACACCTGAGACTGTTGCAGCATCAGTATTGAGCGCGATTTTTGAGCGTTTTCCAGGTGAATTTGAATGAAAATACAAGAGATTCAGCCTGAGCTGCTGGCGCATTTTAAAAAGTTAGTCAATGAGAATAAACTCTCGCATGCTTACCTTTTTGTAGGCGGATTCGGCAGCTACGACATGGCCATCTGGCTGGCGCAGGCCATTTTCTGCCAGGAGGCTGAAAGACCCTGCGGACACTGCCGTATCTGCCAATTAGTCGCCAAGGATGAATTTACCGACCTGCATATTATACGTCCGGACGGCCAGTCAATCAAAGTTGACCAGATTCGCGAACTCCTGATGACAATTGAGACAACAGGCTTTGAGTCAACAAAAAAAGTCGTAATTATCCGCGATTCGGAAAAAATGGGCGCAAGCGCCGCAAATGCGCTGCTGAAGACCATTGAAGAGCCCGATAGCGAAGTTTATATTTTCCTGCTGACCGAGAATGAAAATCTGCTCTTGCCGACGATTCAGTCACGCACACAGAAAGTCATTTTCACAAGAAACAGCAGCTTTCTATCAGATTTTTTAATAGAACAGGGCATTGAAGCTTCACAGGCTCAGCTGCTTGCTGAAGTCTCTGAATCAACAGATGAGGCGCTGGAAATTGCCCAGTCCGACTGGTTTCAGACAGCTTACCAGCCTCTGCAGAAGTGGGCGCAAGCGGCCCAGTCCTCGCCGGATGATGCACTGCTGGATTCGACAAATTTGACGGCGGCATTAGACACAAAAGCAGAGCAGGAGAAGGCTTTTGAGCTCTTATTGGTACTGTTCAATACTTCGGGCGCAGCAGAATACACAGAAAAAACCTTTAAGGCGCAGCGGATGTGGCGTGCAAATGTGCGCTTCCAGTCGTGCCTGGAAAGCATTTTATTATGATTTATGAAGTTACATTTTCAAATGGTTTTGCCAATCTTTTCGTCAAATCGGACGACATACTGCCGCTTGAAACGGCGGTGATGGTCAGGACAGAGCGGGAAACGACGCACTTTGGGCGTATATTGCGCTGCTTTGCAGATGAAGAGGCGCAGGGCAGCAAACATAAACTTGAAGTTTCCGGTGAGTTCCTGCGTTTTGCCGACGACGAAGATTTTGAAATGCGAGAGGAAGTGCTGCAAAATTCACGGGCGGCCAAAGATGATGTGATTGACATCATAAATGAGGCCGGTCTGGACATGAAAGTTATGACAGTGGCCTACAGCTTTGATTACAGCTTTCTTTTCATCACTTTTGTGGCAGAGAACCGTGTAGATTTTCGTCAATTGCTGCGCGATTTAGCAGCCTTTTTCCAGATTAGAATCGAGTTGCGGCAGATTGGTGCACGAGACGCTGCTCAGCTGGTTGGCGGTTTGGGGCCCTGCGGGCGGCCGCTGTGCTGTTCAGAATTCCTGTATGAATTTCCGTCTGTTTCTATCAAAATGGCCAAGAATCAGCAGATTGCCTTTACGCAAGGAAAATTGAACGGCCTCTGCGGCCGTTTGATGTGCTGCCTTTCCTATGAAGACAGCTTCTACAAAGAAGCGGCAAAGGAATTTCCAGATTTCGGTGAATTCTTGAATGTGCCCGAAGGGCGCGGTCGTGTAATTGGCATGAACATTTTGAGCCGGACGATTAAGCTGAGATTCGATGACTTTGTGCGTGAATACACGCTTGATGAGATTGTAAGTTCAGCGGGCGATCAGTTAAAACGAGGAAAACGCAAGGAGGTGGCGCATGGCCGACCAGAATGAATTGCTGGCAGATTTGACCCAATTTGAAAATGCGCTGGCAGACACTTATGCTGCCATTGGCAAGGTTAAGCAATCATTGACAGATTCAATGTCGGAAAATGCTTGTCTGCGCCTGGAGAATGAAAAACTGCGTGAGCGTTTAGCAGAACTGGAAAAAACTGACAGCGGCAAATCTCCAGCTGCCGCCTCTACTCTTATGAAAGTTTATGAAGAAGGTTTCCATGTTTGTCATGAGTATTACGGCAAAGTGCTGGAAGACGGCGAGACCTGCCTGCTCTGTCAGGAGGTGCTTTTCAGATGAAAACTCAATCAAGCTTCCGCGGAGAAAAATCCGCTGGAACGCTTTTTTTAGTCGGAACGCCGATCGGCAACCTGGGCGACATGACTTTTCGCGCAGTCGAAACCCTGAAGACAGTTGATTTGATTGCGGCTGAGGATACACGCAACACACTGAAACTCCTTAATCATTTTGACATAAAAACGCCTCAGGAGAGCTTTCATGAGCACAATTGGGCGGAGAAGATTCCAAAACTGCTGGATTTTTTGAAATCGGGCAATTCCATCGCGCAGGTGTCTGACGCAGGCTTGCCGTCCATCTCAGATCCGGGGCATGAACTGGTCGTTGCGGCCATCGCGGAGGGGATTGCGGTGGTGGCTCTGCCTGGTGCTTCGGCTGGTATTACTGCGTTGATTGCGAGTGGTTTGCCGCCGCAGCCGCACGTATTCTACGGGTTTCTGCCCCGTAAAAAGCGTGAGCAGATTGAATTTTTTACAGGCAAGATGGGATATCCTGAAACGCAGATTTTTTACGAGTCTCCTTTGCGGCTTACTGGGACTTTGGCGAATATGCTGGAAATTTACGGCGACCGTGAGGTTGCCGTTGTAAGAGAACTGACGAAAATCTATGAAGAATACCGCCGCGGCCTAATTTCAGAGGTTCTGCAGGATTTAATTGAGCGTCCGGCTAAGGGAGAATGCTTAGTCATCGTGTCCGGTGCTTCCACTGAGCAGTCGACTGAATTTGAAGACACTGCGCTGGAAGCTGTTCATAAACTCGTCGCCTCAGGTGACAAGCCAAATAGCGCCATTAAGCAAATCGCTAAAATACGGGGGCTGAACCGGCAGGAATTGTATGCTGAATTTCACCGGCTCGAGCGCTGAAATTGCTAAATTGTCCGGAATAGTTTAAAATACGTATATAGAAGCTAGGGAGCATAAATTTATGAATATCAAAAAAATATTACTATCCGGTATCTTAGGATTCACTGCGTTTGGTTTGCTGAGCGCCTGCAGCAGCTCTTCAAACAGCGGTTCAGATTCTTCGCCAACATCATCTGCCAAAAACATCACTGTGGCAACTTCAGGAACGTCAAATCCCTATGAATACCAGGAAAATGGCAAGATGGTGGGCTTTGAAATTGACGTCTTGAAAAAAATTGATGCCGCGCTGCCGGATTACACTTTCACGACCAAGATTTATAAGGATGATGCCATTTTGCTGGCACTTGACGGCGGACATGCTCAGATGGCCATGAACAATTTCGGCAAAACCGCTGCGCGTGAGGAAAAATACCTTTTCAGCTATCCATTGTCAGAAGGAATTAATGCGCTTTTCAGCCGTGAATCGGACAACATTACTACTGTGGCAGGCTTGGCCGGTAAGAGCACAGAAATCCCGACAGGAACAAACTACGGCGACATCATGGAGAACTGGAATAAAGAGAATCCCGACAAGAAAATCATCATTAACTATTCCGGCAACACACTGCCTGACCGTTTGAAAGAAATTTCAACCGGCAAAATTGATTTCCTCTTTGCCTCCAAATCGGCAGCTGAGAATTTTGTGAAACAGGCCGGTGTAACTGGCGTAGTGGACAGCATTCCGACTGATTTAAACAAATATCCGGAATTCAAGACTTACGAGTATTTCGTTTTCCCGAAAAATGAAAGCAAGCTCCAGAAGGCCGTCAATGCTGAGCTGAAGAAGCTCCAGTCTGACGGAACGCTGAAAACTCTGACGACGAAATATTTCGGCTCTGACCAGACACCAGATGAGAGTCAGTTTAAGTAATCTGTAACTTTTTCGTATCAGGAGATTTACTGGTGAACTTCTTGACTTCGTTCAGAAAAATGATTTGATTCTAGTCTTTTCGACTAGAATTTTTTCTACTGTGTGTGACACAATCTCAACTGCAACGAACAGCAGCTCCATAACACCTTTCCTGAGGAATTTGCATTTCATAGTATTCACCTCCTCGCTTAATCTAAAATTTGGTCAAAGGGGTGTAACACCTAAAAAAATTGAACACAGGGATTTTCCTCCCTTAATTATATATACGTAAAAAATCAGAAAATGTTTCAGCATTATTTAGCTGAAGCATTTTTGTGTTTCCGCTTTCATAATGTTTTTGTTATAATTTCTTTAAGAAAGGAGGGGGTTCATGAGAAAGCAAAAGGAGAAAGCGGCACCCAATAATTTTTCCAAGAAAATAGAGCGTGAAGTAAAGGTTGAGATGAAGTTCCTTCAGCGTATCATTATTATTGTGATGGCGGGGATTTTACCGTTTTTTTACGCGGCAAATGTGCTTTATTCTTTTAATCAGAGTAGTGTGTATAATCATGCGCAGATAAAGCGGGATTTTTCGGAGTTGAGCTCGCTTTTGGCGGGCTCTGAGGAAAGTGCGCGCCGGTATTTGACGGAAGATGATATTGTCGCTGAAAGGGCTTTTGTCAATGATTATTTTGCGGCTAAGCTGAAAGTTTCTCCAGATTTGTTTGTGGGTTATAGTTTGCTAGATAAGAATTTCAGGATGCTTTATACGAATGGACGGATGCCAGTCAAAGAAGATGTGGTGGCGAGGAATTATCTGACTTCCCGGAATTCGTCTCAAAAAAGCAAGATTGATTTCTACTACATCAAAAATGAGCTGTTTTTAATCAAAAGTGTTGAGAATAAGCAAAATTCTGGGCAAATTGGCTACCAGCTGCTGAATTTTCAAATTCCTGAGCTGAAGTCGGATAATCTGAAGCTGGAGCTGCTGGTTGTGAATCAATACGGTGAAAGTATCGTCGGCACGGATGACACATTTCTTACAGGGCATTTGAACAAGGTCGATTTTCCGAATCAAAGTATTTTCTTCCACAACGGTAATCTGATACTGCTGAGGCAGACAGCGCTCCCATACGGGCTCAAAACAGTACAGTACGAATATGTACAAATCATCCAAATCCTGATTCTCTGGTGGTTTCTGCTGGTTCTGATTGTCCTGCTGCTGCTCTGGCGCAAAACGAGGAATGTCACGCAAAAAATCGTCAGTACCTCATCAAAAGAGCTATACGAGCTCAAGCAGCAGATGAGCGAGATTGTGGCCGGCCAGCGGCAATTTATCGAGATGCGCTCAAATGACGAGTACATGGACATTTCCGAGAAAATCAATGAGCTTCTTCGCGAGAAGTCCCGTCTGCAGAAGGAATTTTACGAAGCGAGAATGGACAGCCTCAGGGCTGAGAACAAGAAACTTGAAGCCCAGTTCAATCCGCACTTTCTGTTCAATACACTAGAAACTGTCCGAGTTTCAATTTCCAGTCAGCCCAGGACAGCCGAGGAAATGATTCGTCTGCTGAACAAAATCCTCAGATACTCGATAAAAGGCCTGGACGAGATGACGATGCTTAAAGATGAACTTGAATATATTCAATATTACTTCAGGATTTATGAAATCAGGCATGACCAGTTTTCCTACAGTATATCCGTGGCGCCTGAGCTAAATGAAATCAAACTACCGAAACTCCTGCTCCTGCCAATCATTGAAAACAGCCTGAAATATGGGCTGAGAAACAGAAATGACCTTCGGATTCAGCTGATTGTCCAGAATCTGGATGAAAAATGGATTGAGATTTCAATTGTGGACAACGGCGGCGGATTTGACGAAAAGAAAATTGCCGCAATCCGGGAAATGATTCGTCAACCGGAGGCTTATTCGGACCATCACGGCCTGGTCAGTGCCAGCAGGCGCTTGCGCTATGTTTATCCGCATTCAAGTCTGGATGTAGCAGCGTTCAATGGCGAGTCGGTCGTCATGCTAGAAATCAGCAAGGAGGATTTAGCAAATGTTTAAAACGATTGTTTTAGAAGATGAAAAATTGATTCGCGACTGGATTGTCCTTTACCTTGAAAAAGACAGCGAACTGCAGCTGATTGCATCGGCGGACAACGGCGAGACAGGCAGAGAGCTCATCGAGCGCCTGCAGCCGGACATCCTGGTCAGCGACATCCACATGCCGAAGCTGACGGCTTTTGAGCTTCTCAGAGAATTTCCGCAGAAAAGCTTTGCCACAGTAATCATTTCCGGCTACAATGACTTCGAAAATGCCCAAAAAGCCATTAACCAGGATGTTTGTGCTTTTGTTGAGAAACCGATTGACTCGCTGGCGCTTGATGAGGCAATCAACAAGGCCAAAGAGCGTGTGGCCAAAATCCAGCTGCTTGAAAAATCCAAACGTTATGAGAAAACGGAAAATATCAAGTTTGAGCTGGGAGAACTCAATGCGGATATTCATGCAGAACTCATGAAATATATACGGGAAAACTATCAGAAAAAGATTTATTTCCCGAAGCTGGCGCACGAGCTCGGCTACGGTGAAAGCACGCTTTACCGGATTATCAAGGAGGCGGGAGAAGTTTCCTTTACAGAATTACTTAACCGCTACCGAATACAAAAAAGCATTGAAATTCAATTCTCTCAAAAACACACGCTGGAAGAATTGGCTGAGCGTGTGGGATTTTCCGATGCGAAGTATTTTGTGCGGGTCTTCAAAAAAGTCACGGGCAGCACACCGAAAGATTTCTTTTCCAGAAATTGAGAGAATATTCTCCAAAAATAGAGAAAATTGAGTTTTAAAAGCGCTTTCACCCTGCTATACTTTATTTATCAAAAAGTATAAGGAGTAAATACCAGAATGAAATTTTCAAGAAAAGTGGGCCTGCTCTTAGCCACAGCAATAGTAGGACTGGGAGTATTCGCCGGCTGCTCAAACAACAACAGCAAAGACACAAGCGACTCGAAAAGCAAAGCTTCGGATAAACTCGTCATTTATTCGCCGAACTCAGAAACGCTCATTCAAGCAACGATTCCAGCTTTTGAGAAGAAATATGACATCAAAGTTGAGTTGATTCAGGCAGGAACTGGCGAGCTGTTCAAAAAAATTGAGAGCGAAGCGGGAAATCCGATTGCCGATGTCATTTTCGGCGGTAATTATACGCTTTATGATGAAAATGCGAAGCTTTTCCAGAATTACAAGTCACCTGAAGATAAAAATGTGGATGAAAAGTATCGCAACACCACGGGTTATTCAACTCCGTACACACTGGACGGAAGTGTCCTGATTGTCAATCCGGACTTGACAAAAGGCATGACCATCGAGGGTTATGATGACCTGCTGAATCCGGATTTGAAGGGAAAAATTGCGACGGCTGATCCGACCAATTCTTCGAGTGCCTTTTCACACCTCACCAACATGCTGGTCGATGAGGGCGGCTACAATAGCGACAAAGCATGGAATTATGTGGACAAACTTTTCAAGAATATCGACGGCAAGATCTCGTCTAGCTCAAGTGATGTCTACAAGAAGGTGGCAGACGGCGAGCTGGCGGTCGGACTTTCTTATGAGGATCCGGTGGCTCAGCTTCTCAACGACGGCGCCAAGGTCAAACTCGTTTATATGAAGGAAGGAACGGTCTTCCTGCCTGCCTCTGCAGCAATCGTTAAGAACGCGAAGAATCTTGCCAATGCCAAGAAGTTCATTGACTTTATCATTTCCAAAGACCTTCAGAGCACGCTGGCCAAGGACACCACCAATCGCCCGGTGCGCAACGATGTCGAAATGAGCGCGAACATGAAACCTTTGAGCGACATCAACGTCAAAGAGGAAGATTATGATTATGTAAATAAACATAAAGACGAAATTGTCCAGAAATACAGCGATATCTTCGTTAATTCACAATCTTAAGAAAACAAAGGTTCAATGTTGTTGAAAATGGACAGTATTGAACCTTTTGTTTTATTGTAATGAAAGGTTTATGAAAAAAATGAGTGAAATTATTATAAAAGATGCCGTAAAAAGATACGGAAAAAATACAGTTATCCCTGATTTGTCTTTGTCCATCAAGGATGGCAGTTTGTTCACTTTACTTGGGCCCTCGGGCTGCGGCAAAACAACGCTATTGCGCATGATTGCAGGTTTTAATTCCATCGAAGGGGGGGATTTTTACTTCAATGAGACTCGGATTAATGACCTGGACCCGAGCAAACGCAACATCGGCATGGTCTTCCAGAATTATGCGATTTTTCCGCATTTGACGGTTGAGGACAATGTCAAATTCGGCTTGAAGCAGCGCAAGCTCAGCAAGCAGGAGATTCAGGCGCGGACTGACGAGTATCTCAAACTGATGCAGATTGAAGAGTATCGTGACCGAAAGCCTGAGAATCTGTCCGGCGGTCAGCAGCAGCGTGTGGCGCTTGCGCGTGCCATTGCCATTAATCCGGATGTTCTGCTGATGGATGAGCCGCTGAGTAATCTGGATGCGAAGCTTCGTCTGGAGATGCGTCAGGCAATTCGTGATATTCAGCATCAGATTGGCATTACCACGGTTTATGTCACGCATGACCAGGAGGAAGCCATGGCCATCTCAGACCAGATTGCGGTCATGAACAAGGGGGAGATTCAGCAAATCGGCAGTCCTAAAGAGCTTTATCACCGGCCGAAAAATGAATTCGTGGCGACTTTTATCGGGCGGACGAATATGATTGATGCTGAGCTTGTCACGCGCGATGGCCAGAGCAAATATGTGATTGCCGGCGGGATTGAGATTGTATCAAACAAGCCTGTGGCAGCGGCGGATCAGCCGGTGCGGCTGAGTGTGCGTCCGGAGGATCTGGAAGTTGTTGGTTCTGACACGCCGAATGCTTTTCCTGCGAGGATTGAATACAGCGTGTATTTGGGGATGAACACTGAGTATATCATGTCTATTGGACTTGACCTTAAAGTGCAGGTGAATGAGGAGTCCACGTTTGAGCAGAATCTTGAGAAAGGCGATACGGTCTATCTTCGCGTGAATGTCGATAAAATTAACATTTTCACGGCGGACGGCGCCGTGAACCTCCTTAGTGAAAACGAGGGGGGGCAGTCATGAAGCTGAAGCTTAAATGGAATATCTGGACGACGATTTCGCTTGTGGTTCTGGCGCTCTACCTGGTTTTTCTGGTTTATCCGCTGGGGAATATTCTGAAAATTGCAATTTTTCCGAATGACCGCTTTTCTTTCAGTAATTTCGTCACTTTTTTCTCGAAAAGTTACTATTCGCAGACTTTGTGGAACAGTTTCAAAGTGTCTGTCACTGCAACGGCGATTACGCTGGTTCTGGGCTTGCTGCTGGGCTATCTTTTTTCCATGTACCGTTTCAAGGGAAAGAAGCTTCTTCAGATTCTGATTGTCATAGCCAGCATGTCGGCGCCTTTTGTGGGCGCTTACTCCTGGATTCTGCTGCTTGGGCGCAATGGCGTGATTACCAATTTTCTGACCGACACACTTCATTTTCCGCAATTCAATATTTACGGATTCGCGGGAATTGTTCTGGTCTTCTCGCTGCAGCTCTTTCCACTGGTTTTCCTCTATATTGTCGGCGCATTTTCTTCGATTGATAATTCGCTCCTCGAAGCTTCGGAAAATATGGGGAATGTCGGATTTAAGCGTTTTCTCACGGTGATTTGCCCTTTGCTTCTGCCTACAATTCTGGCCAGTGCCCTGCTTGTGTTCATGCGGGCATTCTCAGACTTCGGTACGCCCATGCTGATTGGGGAGGGCTATCGGACTTTCCCGGTTCTGATTTACACCCAGTTTATCAGCGAAGTCGGAGGCAACGCGTCATTTGCGTCAAGCCTTGCGATTATTGCGATTGTGATTTCGCTCTTTGTCTTCATTGTTCAGAAATATGTGGCCAATAAAAATTCTTTCAGTATGAGTTCGCTCCACTCGGTCGAGCCCAAGACCTCCTCAGGCATTCAGCGCGTGCTGATTTACCTAGTCATGTACGGCGTTGTCGGGATTGCAATTATGCCGCAGATCTACCTGATTTACACCTCATTCAAAAACACCAGCGGCATGATTTTTGTTCCGGGCTATTCGCTGAATAGTTATACAGAGGCTTTTTCCCGCATGGGCAGTGCCATCTGGAACTCCATATACATCCCTCTCATCGCCCTAGCCATTGTCATCGTCCTAGCCTCCCTCATCTCTTACATGGCCGTGAAACAAAAAAACAAAATCACCTCCGGCATTGACATCCTGAGCATGATTCCCTACATCGTTCCCGGGACGGTAATGGGTATATCGTTACTAGCAGCCTTCAGCATGGGAATAGCAGGCAGCGGCGTGCTGGCCATCGTAGGCACCGCAGTCATCATCATCGTTTCCCTAGTCATCCGCCGACTGCCCTATACCATACGCTCCTCCGTAGCCAGCCTGGGGCAAATTCCCAGCTCGATAGAAGAAGCCGCAGAAAACCTAGGCAGCAGCCGTTTCAATACATTTATCAAAATCATGCTGCCCATGATGGCCTCCGGCATCGTCTCAGGCGCCATCCTGAGCTGGATTACCATGCTCTCAGAACTCTCCACCTCAATCCTGCTCTATACCGTCAACACCCGTACCATGCCCGTTGCAGTCTACACCGAAGTTCTCCGCGGAAACTACGGCATCGCAGCTGCGCTTTCAACGATTATGACCGCTCTGACTGTGGCTGCTCTGCTTTTGTTTATGAAGATTACGAAGAGTGATAGGATTACGCTTTGATTTCTCATAATGATGGGTGCTTTTCAAGAAATTCGTCAAGCTGCAAACAAGGTAGGAATCCCGAAAATCGGAGCATAAGCAGTATAAAAAATAAATGATTTTCCAAAGTAAAGATAGAAAAATTGTGTGATTGTACGGTTAGTCAGCGATGAAATGCTTTAGTTCGAAGTTTCTTGTTTTAATTTTTTGACAGTTATGCTAAAATGTTTACCAATACTTTTAAATTCGATAGGGAGAGATGGCAAAACAAATTAAAAATAAAATTGAAGCACAAGGGCTTGAGATTTCTGTTCTCACTCAAAATCAAAACGACTTTATTAGTTTGACGGATATTGCAAAATATCGAAACAAAGAAAGTCCAGCTCTTGTTATCGCTAATTGGTTAAGTAATTATTCAACCATTGATTTTCTTGCTACATGGGAAGAATTAAGTAACCCAAATTTTAAACTCTTGGAATTCCAAGAGTTAAGGAATGAGCGTGGCAGGCTCTCACTTTCACCGAAGCAGTGGATAGAACGTGTCAATGCCACGGGTTTAAAATCTTCCTCTGGACGTTACGGCGGAACATTCGCGCACACAGATATCGCCTTCGAATTTGCATCCTGGGTTTCTCCAGAGTTTAAACTCTACGTCATCAAAGACTACCAACGCCTTAAGCAAAGCGAAAGTTTCCAGAATCAGATTGAATGGAACGTTAAACGCGAACTTGCTAAAGCGACATATTCCTTGCATACTGATGCCGTCAAAAATTTTCTTATCCCCACTCTTACTGCCGCCCAAATAAAGTATGCCTATGCAAATGAAGCAGATATGCTCAATGTTGCACTTTTCGGAATGACAGCCAAACAGTTCAGAGAGAAATATCCGGATAGAACTGGGAATCAGCGTGACAATGCAACGATTGAGCAGAATATAGTGATGGTCAATCTTGAAACAAGCAATGCTTTACTAATTGAACAGGGATTATCACAATCGGAACGGTTGAAAATGCTCAGAAATCTTGCTGTAAAACAATTTGAAACATACTCGAATAATAGGGCTATTCAAAGAATAAAAAATATTTCAGATAATCAAGAGAGACAACTGAAAGGGTGATTCCCGATTCTGAAGAATTTAGGCAAATCACTTATAGTGGTAAAATTCTCTTATTTATAGACAGAACCATTAAAAAAGTACTCAAAAAAATCCAGCAGTGAGTTGCTTGTTTGTTACATGTTTATTGTGATAAAATAGAATAATGAAAAAGTTTTTAAAAATTTTAGCAGTTCTGATTGTGCTGATTCTGGTGCTGGTAGGTGCTTATGTGGCCTACGTCTACCTGCAGTACCACAGGATTCCGGACAATCAGGCCTTGACGGTGAAAAAGAGCGCGGCAAATGACGCGTCTAAACCGGCAGCGGGGAAAACCTACAGCATCGCCACCTACAACATCGGCTACGGCTCCTATCCGCCGGATTATACCTTCTTCATGGACGGCGGCAAGGAGGTCCGGGCGCGCTCGAAAGCGGCTGTCAATGCAGCGATGAAAGAGGACCTGCGTCTTTTGGACAAAATCAATGCTGATTTTGTCAATATTCAGGAGATTGACTGGGACGGTACACGCTCGCAGCACGTTAATGAGCCGAAGGTCTTTCAGGAGCACTTAACACAGTATAATAATGTGTTAGCACAGAACTACGACTCTGCCTGGCTGCAGTATCCAGTGCTGAATCCGATTGGCAAAGCCAAATCAGGCATTATGACTTTCTCTAAGTTCCCGATTACCAGTGCCAGACGTTATAGTCTGCCGATAGAAACCAACTTCAACAAGTTTTTCGACTTAGACCGGGCATTTTCAGTTCAGCGGGTTCCCATGGAAAACGGAAAAGACTTTATGCTCTATAATGTCCATCTTTCCGCCTACACCAAGGACCAATCTGTCCAAAAAGCTCAGCTGGACAAATTGTTCAAATCCATGCAGAAAGAAGTGGATGCTGGGAATTACGTGATTTGCGGCGGAGATTATAATCACGACTTGGTTGGCTGTGCGCGTGAGGAGCTGACTTGGATGAAAACTTTCCCGACCGAGGATTTGACCAAAGGCATGCGCGTGGTGGCGCCGGACCCTGAGAATAATGCACCATCTGTGCGTTCCAACGGCGTGACTCTGGATGACCCGAAGGAAATCACCGGCTGGATAGACGGCTTCCTGGTGTCCAAAAATATTACTGACATTTCGGTAAAAACTGTCGATAATGGTTTCAAGGCGAGTGACCATCAGCCAGTAGTCATGGAATTTCAATTTCAATAAGCTGTCTTTTCAGGCAGCTTTTGCTATACTAGTGATATGAAAATTATCATGATTGGATCACCCGGTGCTGGAAAGTCAACTTTTTCACGGCAATTGGCAAAGTTGACTGAATTTCCAGTGCTGCATCTGGATAAAGTCTGGCACAAAACGGATTATTCAGAAGAGGCGACTGACTACCTGCGCCTTGTGCAGTGCGAGTTTTTAAATCATCATGAAAGCTGCATCATTGACGGAAATTACTCGGCGACCATGGATGCACGTCTACCTGAGGCGGATTTGATTATCTGGATGAAAATAGGGCGTGTCAAAGCGATTCGACGTGTGCTTGGGCGCTCGTTCAGTCAGCGTTTAACAGGACACATGCGTAACGATATGGCCACAAACTTCACTGAGAAATTTGACAAAGAGTACTGGGAATTCATGAAATTCATCTGGAATTTCCCCAAGAAAAATGAGCTTCGAATTGCCAAATTGATTGAGAGTTATGGAAGGAGCGACAAGATTGTGTTTGTGAAAAATCAAAAGGATAAGGAAAAAGTGATCAAATTGCTTAGTTAATCACTCAGACTGTAGATAAACTAGGACCAGCAAAACTCAGGGTACCAAAATTCAGGAAAACTCAAACAATTTCTTGATAAGTGGAGCTTCGGAAATTTTCACAAAAAGCCTGTGCAATAAGGCAAAATGGGAGACTTCGGCTCCCATTTTAGCAATGGAAGCGAAGCTTCGCTTGCGGCCTGCACGGCTTTTTGTGAAAATTTTCGGAGCGGAACGGACTTTGTCTACACTCTGAGTGATTAAATTGCTGAGTTAATCACTTTTTTAGTAAGATGCCAATCAGAATCGTAATAGCCAGGGCAGAATTGAAGAGCATTAGATTGTTGACCTGCAGGATAAAAGTCTCAGATTTTTTCTGTACAGCCAGGAATTTGCGCATATTGTTCAAAATCAGCGGTGCAATGAGCAGCATCAGCAAGGACCAGATGGGCAGGATTCTGAGCAGAATGGATGCTAACACGGCCAAGCCGGCTAACAGGTAAATCAGCCTATAAAGCGTCAGCGCGAGCGGCACTTTCAGGTAATAGGCCAGCGTATAGCGCTCATTGCGCAGGTCTTGCTCGAGGTCACAGATATTGTCCGACAACATAATGTTGAAATTCATGCAGAAGCACATAATGGCCACGAGGACAATCGGCAGCAGCACGGAGAAATCCCAGTCCCAGGTCATTTTCCAGCCGCTGCTGAACTTGATGAAGAAGTAGTGCGCGTCGAAGGAATTGACGTAAATCCCCATGAAAAAGCCGATGGCACCTTCGCAAAGTCCGGCCAGCAGCTCACCTAGAGGAAAGCGCGAGAAAGCGAAAGGGCCGTAAGTATAGAAAACTGCAATGACCAGCGCCACGCCGCCAACGGGCAGAATGGCCAGGTTCGTCAGAAATGCTACCGCGAGCCCGATGAACAAGTCCAGCACCAGCAGGCCGAGACAGATGCCCCAGGCCAGCTTCAGCGGAATTTTTTCGTGCGCAATGATGTTCCAGCTCTTGTACTCAGGGTCGAGGGCTTTTTTGTAATCCATCAGATTGTTCCAGGCTGACACGAAGAGGTTAATCGCCGCCAGACCGATGAAAAAGAGGAGCGAGGGCAGCCAGTGGAAGCTGCCGAAGGTGTATATCGCATATATGACGCCGGCAATCGGTGAGAGGAGGGCGGCCGGCAGAGTTTGGATGCGCGTGAAGTTTAAAAAGGTCTTGAAGTTCATAGGTTAATTTTAGCAAAAAAATCCGAAATAGAGAAGTCTCGAAGTTGTTCGTGAAAAAATGATGAGAAAATAGACAAAAAGCTATGATTTGTAGCGGGAAACTTGAGTGCAGATAAAACAAAAATTGCCAGAAATTAATTGGATTTTCTTTACCATAAAGCACTTCCATGCTATAATTATTCCATGGCAATTCACACGCATACGCCGATGATTTTCAATGCCGGCGTTAATCGAATTAAGTATTCTAAAAACGGCTCCAGCAACGAAAATTGTCCTTTTTGCGACAAGTCGCAGCAGAGCAATATCCACAGAACCCAGGGCGACATGGTCTGGCTGGATAACAAGTTTATGACGATTGAAGAAAGTCAGATGACTGTTCTGATTGAGTCGGCGGAGCATTTGGGCGACATCACGACTTATAGTCAGGCAAAGAACCGGGAGCTTTTCCGCTTTGCGACTTCCTGCTGGCAGGAAATGATTGATTCCGGCAAGTTCGAGTCGGTTCTCATGTTCAAAAACTTCGGTCCGATGTCGGGCGGCAGTCTGCGGCATCCTCACATGCAAATCGTGGGTCTGACGGCTATTGACGGCTACGAAGAGGTGGACGCTTCGAACTTTACCGGCCTGGAGGTGCTCAAGTCGGAAGAGCTCACAGTCACTTTGTCAACTCATCCGGTCATGGGCCTGGCCGAGGCCAATATTATCCTGAAAGAGGGCGCTGCGGACACCGACGCTTTTGCGGATGCCGTGCAGAACGGCGCGAAATACTATATGAACGACTTCATGAACGGCCGCTGTGATTCCTACAATCTGTTCTTCTACCAGATTGACGGGCAGACAATTTGTAAAATCGTGCCGAGATTTCTGACATCCCCCTACTTTATCGGCTACAAAATTCCGCAGGTTTTCACCGATGAGCGGATGCAGGAAATCGTCGAAGAGCTAAGAAAGGTACTTTTGTAAATGGTAAACGTATATCTTTGTCGTCACGGCAAAACGATGTTCAACACGATAGGCCGGGCGCAGGGCTGGTCGGACACACCGCTGACAACTGAAGGCCAGGCAGGCATTCGAGAGCTCGGGCTTGGTTTTGCCGCTGAGGGCATCAAGTTTGACAGGGCTTATTCATCTGATACGGGGCGAACCTTGCAGACCATGCAGATTGTCCTGCGGGAGACTGGCTGTGAGGGGATTCCCTGGACCTTTGACTGGCGCATTCGCGAATGGTGCTTCGGTAGTTTTGACGGCGCTTATGACGGTGAGCTTTTTGGTGGTGTGCTGCCGAGAATTTTTGCTGAGGGAGGCCAGGATGGCCGTTTGCGCAGCACGAAGGAAACCTGTGAAGCTATTTACAGGGTGGATACGGCTGGCTGGGCGGAAACTTGGGAGGAGCTGAGCGGGCGGATTCTTACCGGCTTTCATGATATTGCTGCGGAATCAGAAGCTGCGGGCGCTGAAAATGTCGTGATTATCAGCCATGGTATGACAATTGGTACTTTTGTCGAGCTGCTGGAGCCTGACCGGCCGCGGCCGAGTGGACTGGATAACGGCTCGGTGACGAAGTTGGCTTATGAAAACGGACGTTTTGCGGTCGAGACGATTGGTGATATGTCTTATCGCCGTCTTGGGCAAGAGCGGATGATATAAATAAAACTTAGTTGTGATTAATTTTACAGCTAAGTTTTTTCTTCAGTTGAATTCGCAAAATGTACATTTTCTATTAAAGTGTTTAAAAACTTTTATTGACAGAGTCGAATTCTTTTATTATAATTTAAGCATATTTTAGATTTTCTTTAAGAGAAAAGAGTTAAAGTACTATATGGATAAGAAATGCATGGGCCGCGCGTTCAAAACAATGCGTGAGGAGAGAAACCTCATGATTAAAGAATTATCAGATGAAGTGGTGACAAGCGCAACAATTTCAAGGTTTGAGTCCGGTATCACTTTGCCGAATGTTCTGACATTTATTCGTCTTCTAAAGAATGCGAATATTGCAATGGAAGATTACCTTTCCGTGCTGAATAAAACAGAACACTTGTCGATTCTGCTTGACAGTAATATTGCCGAAGCTTATGAGCGCAGAGACATTGTCTGGCTGGAAAGCTTTTTGCGAGAACTTCAGGCTCGAGATGAAAAAGTGGAAATGCGCGATATTCTGGGGCAGATTTATGTGAAACTCTTTATTTTTGCGCTGGACAAGAGCCGCACGCTTAATGCGCACGAGATTTCGATTATTTACCGCTATTTGAGCTCTATCAAGCGCTGGGGGAAGCTGGAGCTGGCCCTGTTTAGTGCGGCGCTCCCCGTGCTTGACACGGATTATTTGGTAACATCTCTGCAGATGCTCCTTTCTGTTTTCATTCGGGATTATTCGACAAATACTCAGCGCATTTACTATCAGTGCTTGAGTAATTTAATCTGGACTTTTGTTGAGCGCAGAGAATATTATCATGCACGTCATGTCGTTAATTTTTTTGAAAATGAAAGGGTTCCGGACATTTTCATCCGTGAAAAGGTTTATGTTTACTTCCGCATCGCGTTTTTCCATTATGTGACGGATGAGGAAAAGAGCGAGGCCAGTTTAAAGAAAATGACGGGTATCATTGATTCTCTTCAGTTTTTCAACGCCACGTCCTGTGCCTCGTTTCTTGATTATGAGCTGCGCGAAATCTTAGAAAAATTTCCGTTGAATCGGAAAAAATGAAACTTAGTCAAATGCTGACTAAGTTTTGTTATTTTTAAGAAATGATTACGAAAATGTAATCGAAATTCTGGCTGATTTTATGAAATCAGCCTTTTTAAAAGCTTATCCTCTTAATTTTCAAAAAAGTTTAATTACTAAAATGTAATTGTC
>NZ_BAAGGQ010000009.1:0-90826 GCF_054658595.1 Lactovum odontotermitis | reverse complement strand
TAAATCGAAATATTAGACAGGTTTGCCATTTTTGTACAAAATATACTCGAGAGCTAAATCCTTCAGTTTATATTTTGGACACTAATTTAGTTTGTGTTTTATATATTTTCCAAATAGAGTCAGTAAAACTTTTTTCCTGACTCTAAAAATTAAAATATAGAATGGCCGAATCAATCTACAAAAGGCTTAACAGGTTTTCAAAATTACAAAAATGATTAAATTAAGTTTGATATTCATTAAAGAACCGGGCATTGACAAACAATTTAATTAGTCATACAATATAATTGATTTAAAAAGTGTTTAAGGAGGAAACACATAAAAACTAATAATTCAAAAAATAAAAATTTTGCACTTCCTCAAAAAGCAAAGTCTAAACTCAAGTACACGACCTACGGTGCGGTTGTTCTAACTTCTCTGGGAATCGGCGGAGTTTCATCCCAGGTATTGCATAATCCGGCATCTGGAGTTGTATCTGCCGACACGGTCAATCCGGTGATTCATGGTAAATGGGGCGGGGCTGATTACACGATTGATAGCGGGGAGTTAACGTTATCAGGTGGTGACATTGGTACACCAACCTCTGCACTTTCTGGTATTTTGGCGTCTGATGGAATTGATCCGTCCACAATCACGAGTATTAATATTGCAAATGAAATGACTGGCAAGGACATTTCATCGGCCTTTGCGAATTTCTCAAACCTCAAATCTGTTTCCGGTTTAGATAATCTCAAGTATTCCGGTAGTGCTTATGCGATGTTCATGAACGACACAGCTTTAACTTTCATTGATTTCGCCGGCTTTGACACGAGTCATATCACCAATATGGGACGGATGTTCTACGGCAGCCGCTCATTGGCAAGTGTTGATACTTCGTCCTTTAACACTGCTGCTGTCACTGATATGAGTTATATGTTTTCAGACACTTCGTTACAAAATCTTGATCTCTCAAGCTTTGATACGCAGAATGTCACCAATATGAGCGGAATGTTTGCGAACAGCAAAGCTTTGCAGGCTCTAAATCTCAACAGTTTCAACACTCAAAATGTCACCAATATGTATCTGATGTTCATGAATACTTCAGCGCTTGAAAAGCTTGACTTGACTAACTTCACAATCACTTCCGGCACAACTGCGACCTCAATGTTTTCTGGAGATAAAGCGTTGAACGAACTGAAATTCGGCGCAAATGTTCACCTGTCCTCCGCAATGGGGCTCCCAAATGTTTCAGCTCCCGGCAACTATACTGGTAAATGGACAAATCTCGGGACTGCGACTAATCCAGCTGGAACGAATATCTGGACATCTTCAGAGCTTTTGACCAATTATGACCCATCAACAATGGCCGGTGATACTTATGTCTGGCAGACAAAGTAATAACTTTTGTTCATAATGATTGCTTAATTAAAAACAAACTCCATTTTGGCTTCAAAATGGAGTTTGTTTTGCTTTGTTTAATTTAGAAATAGCTTAAGTCTGAGGGCTAGTTCCCGCGCTCTGAATCGCCGTTTCCAACGATTTTCATAGATAAAATCAGAGCTTATCAAGGATTTCCTTAACGGCCAGCGTCGTTTCCTCAATCCCAGTCATGCCGTCAATGTCCTTGACAAGTCCGAGCGCACGGTAATGCTCAAGAATTGGTGCGGACTGCTTCTCGTTGATTTCGATTCGATTGGCCACGGTTTCTGGTTTGTCGTCTTCGCGCTGGTAGAAATCGTGCGCGCCGCAAACGTCGCAGGTGTCTTCGATTTTCGGCATTTTGTTCGGCCGGTTGTAGGTGGCGCCGCAGTTTCGGCAGATGAAGCGGCCGGAGATTCGGCCGACGAGAACTGACGGGTCTACATCGATATTGATGACTGCGTCAAGTTTCATGTTCAGCTCGGCCATCATTTTATCCAGGGCATGGGCCTGGTCAATGGTGCGCGGAAAGCCGTCCAGCAGCACGCCTTTTTCGCGGATGTCATCTTGGGCCAGGCGTTCTTTGACGATTCCGTTTGTCACGTCGTCTGGCACGAGTTCGCCGGCGTCAATGTATTTTTTGGCGTTTTGGCCCATTTCTGTCTGGTTTTTCATGGCCGCACGGAACATGTCGCCGGTTGAGATGTGCAGTATGCCGTAGTCACGCACAATCATTTCTGCCTGTGTGCCTTTTCCGGCGCCGGGCAATCCCATAATTAATAGATTCATAAGATATTTCCTTCTTTTTTTCTTCTCTTTATTATACGAAAAAATCCTGCTTAGAGCAAGATTTTTCTGTTATTAATAGTCCGAAATTGGCGCATCCATAAATCCTGTGTACTTTTTCTTGAGCATGTAGCCTTCGAGTTGGTCGACACCTTGGATTGCCGTCATGATGACGATGAGGAGCGAAGTACCGCCAAGTGCCACGATTTTCGGCAGGCCCCAAACGTTTTGTGCAATGATTGGGACGATGGAAATGATGCCAAGGAAGAGGGAACCTACGGTCGCAAGTCTTATTAGGAGGCTGGAGATGTACTTCTCTGTGCCCTTGCCCGGTCGGACTGAGGGAATGTATGCCCCGGACTGAACTAGCTGGTCGGCCATTTTCTCCGGATTAATCTGAACGAAAGAATAGAAGAAGGTGAAGACGACGATTAGGGCAAAGTAAACAATCATTCCTGTCCAGCTTGTGTAGTTGAATAGGTCCTGAAGGTTTGTCAGCCACGGCGCATCGATATGTGCGGTTTTTAGGAACTGCAGAATCGTCTGCGGCGCCGAAGTAATGGTTGAGGCGAAGATGACGGGGATAACGCCGGCAGGATTGACGCGCAGCGGCAGGTATGAGCTTGAAGCTGCGCCCTGCACGAGTTTTGTGTATTGAATCGGTACTTTGCGCTCCGCCTGCTGTACCCATGTGGTGAAGTAAATAATCACAATGGCGGCAACGACCAGAATTCCGGTGTTAATCCAGCCTTGCGGAATTTCACTCGGACGGACGTTGATGAACCATTCTGTACGTACTTCTTGAATGGCGCCAGGGAGCGACGAGACGATACCGGCAAAGATAATCAGCGACACACCTGAGCCGAAGCCCTTGTCGTTGATTTGCTCGCCCATCCAGGTGATAATCATGGAACCGGTGGTCAGGATGATGCCAATCATGACGTAGGTCTGCCAGGTCGGGTTGGCCACGACTTTGGCGCTGGCAAGTGCCTGGAAGGCCGCGGTAATACCGATGGATTGGCCCATGGCCAAAACAAGCGTGATATAACGTGTTGTCTGGTTCAGTTTCCTTCGGCCGATTTGACCTTGCTTAGACCATTCGACAAACTTCGGCAGAATGTCCATCTGCAGGAGCTGCACGATAATCGAGGCTGTGATGTAGGGCGAAACACCCATGGCAAAGAAGGAATATGACTGCAGCGCATTACCTGACACCAAGTTGAACATGGAGAGGAATGGCACATCAAGATTCTGCAATGCAACGGGATTGACGCCTGGCACTGTAATATGAGTTCCCAAGCGATAAACGAAGAGGATGAAAATCGTGAATAGAACACGATTTCGGACCTCTTTCAGCTTAAAGCCCTGAAATAAGAGTTTAAAAAACATATTCCTCCGATTTTTTCTTGTCTGTTTTTGAGCGTTTATCGGCTGCAAAAACTTTGAAGAAAGTATATTTCATTTAAAATAGACAAACAGCGATTGATTTCTCAACCGCCAAAATGTCTTATTTCTCGCTTGACAGAACTTCTACTGAACCGCCGGCTGCTTCAATGGCAGCTTTTGCAGAAGCTGATACTTTTGCAACGCTGACTTTCAGTTTTTTAGCTGTGAGTTCGCCGTTGCCGAGGATTTTCACGCCGTCTTTGACTGACTTGATGACTTTCGCATCAAGCAAGCTCTGTGCAGTGACATCCGCGCCGTCAGCCAGCTTGTTGAGGCTGCTGAGGTTAACGATGGCATATTCCTTGTGGTTCACATTCAAGAAGCCACGTTTTGGCATACGACGGAAGAGCGGTGTTTGTCCGCCTTCAAATCCTGGGCGGATAGAGCCGCCTGAACGGGATTTCTGGCCTTTTTGACCGCGTCCGGATGTTTTACCGTTGCCTGATGATGTTCCGCGTCCTACGCGGTTGCGGACTTTACGTGAGCCTTCTGGGGCTTGGAGTTCATTAAGTTTCATAATTAATTTTCCTTCCATTGTCTGACTAGCGCCTGAAATCCTCGAAAGGTGAAGTTTTCAGGCTCGCCGACGATAAGTGCGAAACTAGACCATTCAATCAATGATGATCTAGTTTATTTTACTAAATTTTCTTGTAACAAGTCAAGCTTTTAGTTCTTGAGTTTGTTTTTGGGAATTATTTTACCAATGCGAGCAGGTCTGCTTTTTTGGCTGTACTTTCGTACTTGATTCCTTCTGCATCAAGGTAAGCCTTAATCTCAGCTACTTTGCTGGCTGTGGTCGGCTTAGATGCTGCAGCTGACTTTTCAGCTTTCAGCTCTGCTTTTGCAGCTGGTGCTTTCTTGGCAGCCGGCTTTTTAGCAGCTTTGGCTGGTTTGCCGTCAACTTCAGTGACAGTGACCAGGTGGCTGACTGAAGCAGCCATTGCACGAACAGCTGGCGTGTCTTCCTTGATTGTGCTTGAGCCCATTTTGCCGAGGCCAAGCGCAACAACCGTCTTGCGTTGTGCAGGAATACGGCTAATTGGAGACTTCGTCAATGTGATTTTAATTTGTGCCATTTTCTGATTCTCCTTTCTTAGTCAAAATCTGCAACAGACTTCCCACGGAGGGCTGCGACTTCTTCAACACGTTTCAATTGTTTCAGGCCGTCAACGGTTGCACGAACAACGTTAATCGGTGTATTTGAACCCAATGATTTGGAAGTGATATCGGCGATACCTGCAAGCTCGATGACGGCACGGACTGCACCACCAGCGGCTACTCCGGCACCTTCTACGGCTGGCTTAAGCAAAATTTTGCCGCCGCCGAATTGGCCGATTGCCTGGTGAGGAATGGTTGTGCCGACCATTGGAACGGTGAAGAGGTTCTTCTTTGCGTCCTCAATGGCTTTACGGATTGCTTCTGGGACTTCCTGAGCCTTACCTGTACCGAAGCCGACGCGGCCTTTACGGTCACCTACGACAACAAGTGCAGCGAAACGCAGACGGCGTCCGCCTTTAACAACCTTTGTGACACGGTTGATGCCAACAACGCGCTCTTCGAATTCTTTTACTTCTTCGTGATTGCGACTTTTTCTATTTTCTGCCATTTTTGATTATCTCCTTCCTTTAGAATTTCAGACCATTTTCGCGTGCAGCCTCAGCCAGAGCCTGTACACGTCCATGATAGAGATAACCGCCGCGGTCAAAGACGACTTCTTCAATCTTCTTTGCCTTAGCAGCTTTGGCAATAGCAGCACCAACTTTAGCGGCTTGTTCTGTCTTAGTACCTGCCTCTTTCATTGATGAAGCGCTGGCAAGTGTTACACCTGCAACATCATCAATCAGCTGTGCATAGATGTTTGTGTTTGAGCGGAAAACGTTCAAACGTGGACGCTCTGCAGTGCCCGAGATTTTACCGCGGACGCGTGTGTGACGCTTCTGACGGTTTTTGTTTTTGTCAATTTTTGTAATCACAAAATTTTCCTCTGTATTTTAATTATTATCGATAGTTTTTGCCATCGATGGTTCTGTCAATGAGACAGATTGGCAATTTTCCCGTTTTTACCGGAAAATCTTGGCAAAATTAACAGAGTCGTTAATTTCACCAATTTGGCAAATAAATTATTATTTACCTGTTTTACCTTCTTTACGACGTACATACTCACCAACGTAGCGAATACCTTTGCCTTTATAAGGCTCTGGTGAACGACGGCTGCGGATATAGGCCGCTGTCTGGCCGACAGCTTCTTTGCTGTTGCCGATAACGTTGATGTGTGTGGCGTCAGGCACTTCAAATGTGATGCCGTCTGGTGCTTCAACTTCATCCTGATGTGATTTACCAACTGACAGCACGAGTTTTGTGCCTTGAAGCTGTGCACGATAACCGACACCAATCATTTCAAGTTTCTTGATGAAGTTTTCGCTCACGCCTACAACCATGTTATGGAAGAGGGCGCGCGTTGTGCCGTGCAGAGCTTTCATTTCTTTGCTGTCGTTAGGACGTTTGAAAGTTACATCATTCCCGTTGATTTCCATCATGATTTCTGAGCGGAATGTACGGGTGAGTTCGCCTTTTGGCCCTTTTACTGTGACAGTGCTACCATCCTGCTTGACTTCTACGCCGGCAGGAATGACAACGACTTTGTTACCAATACGTGACATGTTTTTTTATTTCCTTTTACTGTTAAATTGTCGTTTTGTCATGATGAGAGAGGAGCCCGATTAGAAGCGTAGAAATTTGCGACTCGACTAGGTGCTTCAGCACCGTAGCGAGAGTCGACAGCCCGACAATTTCAGAAGCTTCAGCTTCTAAAAATTGCTAGAGCTTCAGCTCTGTGTAGGAAAATGTGGTTCTGCCCGCAGGGCAGGTTCCATTTTATCTAATTTCCTAGCTTCTGGCGACTCGAACTCAAATACACATCATAAACAAAATGTTTTCACAGGCGATAATTTCGCCAGTCGGCAAAAATTACCAAATATATGCCAATACTTCACCGCCGATTTTCTTTTGACGGGCAACTTGGTCAGTTACGACGCCTTCGGAAGTCGAGATGATTGCAGTTCCTAAGCCGTTCAGGACTTTTGGAACATCGTCAGATTTCGCGTAAACACGAAGGCCTGGCTTTGAAATGCGCTTCAAGTTTGTGATGACGCGCTCGCCGCCTTTGCCGTATTTGAGGAAGACGCGGATGATGCCTTGTTTGTTGTCTTCAACGTACTCAACATCTTTCACGTAGCCTTCGGCTTTCAGGATTTCAGCGATTTCTTTTTTGATTTTTGAAGCAGGTGCCTCAACGACTTCGAATTTACGCATGTTGGCGTTACGGATACGTGTGAGGAAATCTGCAATTGGATCTGTCATTACCATGTTCTGGTTCTCCTTATTCTTATCTGCGGTTCAGTGCATACTGCGCTGCCTGCAGATTAATTATTGAGCAGTTCGGCGAACCGCTTGCTCAAAGCAATTTGTGCTTACCCGTTGACTTCGTCAAGGGAAAGCGACCCGTAAGCCGCAGAAGCGGCAACGGTCTGCTTACCAGCTTGCTTTGTGTACGCCTGGCAACTGACCTTTGTAGGCCAATTCGCGGAGGCAGATACGGCAAAGTTTAAACTTGCGGTAAACTGAGTGTGGACGTCCGCAACGTTCGCAACGAGTGTATTCTTGCGTTGAGAATTTTGCAGGGCGTTTGTTTTTTACAACCATTGAGGTTTTAGCCATTTTTTATTCTCCTTATTTGAGTTCGAGCCGCCAGAAGCTAAGAAATTAGATGAATTGAGAACCTGCCCTGCGGGCAGAACCTCAATTCCCTACACAGAGCTGAAGCTCTAGCAATTTCTAGAAGCTGAAGCTTCTGAAATTGTCGGGCTGTCAACTCTCGCTACGGTGCTGAAGCACCTAGTCGAGTCGCAAATTTCTACGCTTCTTGGCGGGCGTCTCTCACATCATGTTATTTTGCGAACGGCATGCCCATTTGAGCAAGCAACTCGTGTGATTCTTCGTCTGTGTTAGCAGTTGTGACGATTACAACGTCCAATCCGCGAACTTTGTCGACATTATCATATGTGATTTCGGGGAAAATCAGCTGTTCTTTCACGCCCAGTGTGTAGTTTCCGCGGCCGTCAAAGGCTTTGTTGGAAACACCGTGGAAGTCACGGACACGCGGCAGTGAAACGTTCAGGAGTTTGTCCAGAAATTCGTACATGCGCTCGCCGCGAAGTGTTACTTTAGCACCGATTGGCATGCCTTCACGCAGACGGAAAGCCGCGATTGACTTTTTAGCCTTTGTGATGAGCGGCTTCTGACCAGAGATTAAGGCAAGCTCTTCAACGGCTTTGTCGAGGTTTTTGCTGTTTGAAACAGCGTCACCGACACCCATGTTGAGGACAATCTTGTCAACCTTTGGCACTGCCATAATCGTTGTGTAGCCGAACTTTTCAGTCAGGGCTGGCACGACTTCATTGTTGTATTTTTCTTTTAAACGATTTGTCATTTTTACTTAACCCTTTCTGTTAGTCTAGGACTTCGCCTGATTTTTTGCTGTAGCGCACTTTTTTGCCGTCAACTTCTTTGTAGCCGACACGGCCTGCTACACCATTCTTGTCAAGTACCTGCACGTTTGAGACATGGATAGGAGCTTCAATTTCAATGATGGCGCCGTTTGGATTGGCAGCATTGGGCTTCTGGTGCTTCTTGGCAATGGCCACACCTTCTACAATAACTTTGTTGACTTTCGGCAGAGCTTTGATGACTTTGCCTGTCACACCGCGGTCTTTGCCTGCGATGACTTTAACTGTATCACCAGTTTTTACAAACATTTTCATGTTCCTTTCTTCTTACGCCCGTTGAGGGCACCCTGCCGGGCATTTCAGCTCAGCAGGGGACTATTTGTTTTGATTGAATTAGAGCACTTCTGGTGCGAGTGACACAATCTTCATGTAGCCGCCTTCGCGAAGTTCGCGGGCAACAGGGCCGAAGATACGTGTGCCGCGTGGTGTCTTGTCATCTCTAATCAAGACTGCAGCGTTCTCATCAAACTTGATGTATGAACCGTCTTTACGTTTTGCACCGTGCTTAGTACGAACGATAACTGCTCTCACAACATCGCTCTTTTTAACAGCTCCACCAGGAGCAGCTTGCTTAACAGTAGCAACTACGATATCACCGATACCTGCGAATTTGTGCTTTGAGCCACCGAGTACACGGATGACGAGCAATTCTTTGGCACCAGAGTTATCGGCAACTTTCAAGCGACTTTCGTTTTGAATCATTGCTTTCTCCTCCTAGTAGTTTATAGTACAACAGCTTCTTCAACGATGCTGATAAGGCGGAAATGTTTGTCCTTAGATAAAGGACGAGTTTCCATGATGCGAACGATGTCGCCTTCTTTGGCCTTATTTTCTTCGTCGTGAGCCTTGTATTTCTTTGAATAATTGACGCGTTTGCCGTAGACTGGGTGGTTACGCTTTGTTTCAACAACAACGGTGATGGTTTTATCCATCTTGTCGGAAACCACGCGGCCTTGCAAAACTTTACGTTTATTACGTTCCATTTTAAGACTTCCTCCCACTCTTATTTAGCAAGTTCAGCTTGCACCGTTTTGACACGGGCAATTGACTTTTTAACTTCGTTCAATTGTGCAGTATTTTCAAGTTTACCTGCAGCAGCTTGGAAACGAAGGTCAAACAATTCTTTTTTCAACTCAGATTCGCGTTTTGTGAGCTCGTCAGCTGACAAGCCACGAAGTTCGCTCAATTGAGATTTGATTTCATGTAATTTCATGTTAAGCTCCCTTCTTTACGAATTTTGTCTTGACCGGCAGTTTGTGTGAAGCCAGACGCAATGCTTCGCGAGCGATTTCCTCGCTGACACCGCCGATTTCAAACATGACTTTGCCGCGTTTGACAGGCGCAACCCAACCAGCAGGAGCACCTTTACCACTACCTTGACGTACACCGATACCTTTGGTGGTGTATGACTTGTGAGGGAAGATTTTAATCCAGACTTGACCGTTACGTTTCATGTAACGTGTCATGGCGATACGGGCAGCTTCGATTTGACGGTTGGTAATCCAGTGTGATGTCTGTGCCTGCAGACCATATTCACCAAATGTCACTTCCTTGCCGCCTTTTGCCTCGCCGCGCATTTTACCGCGGAATTCACGACGGTGTTTTACACGTTTTGGTACGAGCATGATTATTCTCCTTTCCCTTGTGATTTGGCACCCTTGGTTGGAAGAATCTCACCACGGTAAATCCAGACTTTAACGCCGAGCTTGCCGTATGTTGTCAATGCTTCTTCCCAAGCGTAATCAATGTCAGCACGCAATGTATGAAGCGGTACTGTGCCTTCTGAGTAATGCTCAGTACGGGCAATATCAGCGCCGTTCAAACGTCCTGCGACCTGTGTCTTGATTCCTTTGGCACCTGCACGCATGGCGCGCTGGATGGCCTGTTTCTGTGCACGGCGGAATGCGACACGCTGCTCAAGCTGTTGAGCGATGCCTTGTCCCACAAGGTGTGCATCAAGATCAGGTTTCTTGATTTCTACGATATTGATATGGACTTGCTTGCCGGTCAGTTTGTTAAGCTGTGCACGAATGGCATCAACGTTAGCGCCTGACTTGCCAATTACCATACCAGGTTTTGCAGTGTGCAGCGTCACGATGACTTTGTTGATGGCACGTTCGATTTCGATTTGTGAAACCGCACCATCTGCCAGTTTTTCTGCAACGAGTTTACGGATTGCCAAGTCTTCATGAAGGTAATTCGCGTAATCTTTTTCAGCATACCATTTGGCATCCCAATCGCGGATGATACCAACTCGCATACCTATTGGATGAATCTTTTGTCCCACGGTTTTCCCTCCTTATTCTTTCTCGGCTACGACCACTGTGATGTGAGCCGTCCGTTTGTTAATTGGTGAAGCTGAACCTTTCGCACGAGGACGGAAACGTTTCATCGTCGGGCCCTCATTTACGTAGGTTTCGCTTACATAAAGGTCTGCTTTTTCCAGACCGAAGTTGTTTTCTGCATTGGCAATTGCTGAGTTGAGAACTTTCTCAATCTCGTGCGCTGCAGAAGTTGGTGTAAATTTTAAGATTGCAATCGCATCAGCGACGCGCTTTCCACGGATAAGGTCAACGACAAGGCGTGACTTACGAGGGGAGACGCGAACTGTACGAGCAGTTGCCTTAGCTGAAGTAATTTCTGCCATTTTTTCTCTCCTTATCTCTTCGTCTTCTTGTCATCGCCCGCGTGACCGCGGAATGTGCGAGTTGGTGCAAATTCGCCGAGCTTGTGACCGACCATGTCCTCTTGAACATAAACTGGTACATGCTTACGGCCGTCATAGACGGCAATTGTGTAGCCGACAAAGCTTGGGAAAATCGTTGAACGACGTGACCAAGTCTTGATGACTGTTTTCTTTTCGTTACCTGCCTGAGCTTCGATTTTCTTCATCAAATGCTCATCAGCGAAAGGTCCTTTTTTAAGACTACGACCCATTAGATTTGTTTCTCCTTTAAATATAAGTCGGGTTCAGGTGCTGCAAGTGCAGATGCCTGAGCCCTTCCATGACCACAACCGCTGCTAAGGCGGAGCTGGCGGAATTATTTACCGTTAATACGTTTAACGATGAGTTTGTTTGAACGCGCGTTCTTGTCACGTGTCTTGAGACCTTGTGCTGGTTTGCCCCAAGGTGTCATCGGCGACTTGCGTCCGACTGGCTGCTTACCTTCACCACCACCGTGCGGGTGATCGTTAGGGTTCATAACTGATCCGCGAACGGTTGGACGGATACCCATCCAGCGTGTACGGCCGGCTTTACCGAGGTTAATCAGGTTATGCTGCTCATTGCCGACAGTACCGATAGTTGCACGGCAGACGGACAGGATGTAGCGCGTCTCGCCTGACTGCAGACGAATCAGCGTGTACTTGCCTTCTTGACCCAGCACCTGAGCTGAAGTTCCGGCTGAACGAACAAGCTGTCCGCCGTGACCTGGCTTCATTTCGATATTGTGGATGACTGTACCGGCAGGGATTTCTGAAAGCGGCAAAGCGTTACCGATTTTGATATCAGCGCCTGAGCCGGAAACAACCTGCATGCCTACTTCAAGGCCTTTAGGAGCCAGGATGTAAGCTTTCACGCCATCTTCATAAGTAATCAGCGCAATGTTGGCTGTGCGGTTTGGATCGTACTCAATTGAAGATACCTTGGCAACAACGTTGTCATGCTGACGTTTAAAGTCAACCAGACGGTATTTTCTCTTGTGACCGCCGCCCTGATGGCGAACAGTGATACGGCCGAGATTGTTACGGCCAGCCTTGCTTGAGAGCGATACGAGCAGACTCTTTTCCGGAGTGCTCGTTGTGATTTCAGCGAAATCGCTTGAAGTCATGTTACGACGTCCGTTTGAGGTCGGTTTGTAAACTTTAATTCCCACGAGTTACTCCTTTCTTATTCTGCATCTTCGCCGAAGATGTCAATATTTTTTGAATCAGCTGTCAGTGTGACGATAGCCTTCTTGTAGCCTGACTTAAAGCCAGAGTAGCGGCCCACACGTTTTGCTTTCTGCTTCACTGAAATTGTCTGAACTGAGGCAACTTTGACACCGTCAAATACTGCTTCAACTGCCTGTTTAATCAAGCCTTTGCTTGATTTAGGCGCAACTTCAAATGTGTATTTCTTTTGATCCATTGCCATCATTGACTTTTCAGTAATGATCGGCTTGCGGATTACATCGTATAAATTAGCCATTTTATGCAAGCACCTCCTCTACTTGAGATAGAGCTTTCTTGGTAGCAACCACGGTGTAAGCGGATGACAGGTCAAGGACAGATGCAGTGTTTGCAGTTGTCACGAGAACAAATGGAAGATTACGTGCTGACAATTCAGCAAAATCATTTCCTTCATCTTCGAGAACCACGAGAACGTTGCGGTCAAGCTTGAGTGTGCTCATCAATTTTGCAAATTCTGAAGTTTTTGGTGCATCGAATTTGAAATCATCGATGGCAATCAGTGCCTCGTTTGCAACTTTATCAGACCAGGCTGACTTGAGCGCCAGCTGACGTACCTTTTTAGGCAGCTTGTAAGCATAGCTGCGCGGTGTTGGTCCAAAGACTGTGCCGCCGCCGCGGAATTGTGGTGAACGGGTTGAGCCTTGACGTGCACGGCCTGTTCCTTTTTGACGATAAGGTTTCTTGCCGCCGCCGGAAACAGCTGAACGGTTCTTATGAGCGGCTGTGCCTTGACGAAGACTTGCGCGCTGGCTGATGATAACATCAAAGAGAACTTTTTCATTCACTTCAACGCCGAAGACTGCGTCGTTCAATTCAACATCGCCGGACTTTTTGCCGTCTTGCTTAAATAATGATACTTTAGCCATTATTTCTTCTATCTCCTTTCTTATTTACTTTTCACTGCTGATTTGATAATAATCAGAGATTTCTTTGATCCAGGCACATTACCTTTGACAAGGATAACGTTCTGCTCTGGAAGAACTTTTGCGATTGTAAGGTTTTGAACCGTTACACGCAAGCCGCCCATACGTCCTGCTAAACGTTTGCCCTTAGGCACGCGGTTTGCAGCGACAGGTCCCATTGAACCTGGACGACGGTGGTAACGAGAACCATGCGCCATTGGTCCAGTATGCTGACCCCAGCGGTGAATCGGTCCTTGGTAACCTTTACCTTTTGAAGTGCCAGTGACATCAACGACATCTCCAGCTTCGAATGTGTCAACTTTGATTTCTGAGCCGACTTCTAAGCCTTCGAGTCCTTTGAATTCACGAACGAAGCGCTTAGGAGTCGTATTTGCTTTTGCAAAGTGACCTTTTGCGGGTTTGTTAGACAAAACTTCACGCTTGTCATCAAAGCCGACCTGAACTGCTTCATAACCGTCAGTTTCGACAGTTTTAACTTGAAGCACTACGTTTGGCGCAGCTTCGATCACAGTAACAGGGATAAGCTCTCCGTTTTCTGTGAAGATTTGAGTCATTCCCACTTTTTTCCCTAAGATTCCTTTTGACATTGTATGGAAATACCTTTCAGATTTTTTCTGTCATTTCACGCATCGCGCTTAGATTGGCAGAATAACTAAATACTTTTTTATGAGCCTTTATGCTCGGGGTTAACTAATGTTGCCGAAATTAGAGTTTAATTTCGATGTTGACACCACTTGGCAAATCAAGCTTCATCAATGAATCAACGGTTTTCTGTGTCGGCTCAATGATGTCAATCAAACGCTTGTGTGTACGCATTTCGAACTGCTCGCGGCTGTCTTTGTACTTGTGCGTTGCACGGATGACAGTGTAGACAGAACGGTCTGTAGGCAGCGGAATAGGTCCAGATACCTCAGCGTTTGTACGCTTTGCAGTTTCAACAATCTTTTCAGCGGCTGCATCCAAGATACGGTGCTCGTAAGCCTTCAGGCGAATACGAATTTTTTTAGTTGCCATTTTTCTCTCCTCGTCTATTTTTGAAATAGGCTAGCTCTGCGTGAAAACCGAAACACTCGTGGCTATACTTTCGGGTGTGTCGCAACCTCACGCTTCATTGCTATATACTGGTTTACACAGTACTTGACTATAATAGCAAAGTTATTGAGGTTTGTCAACAAAAGTGATTTTCACGTAAGTTCTAAGAAAAACATGAAAAGAACCAGCAAGGACATATCCTCACTGGCTCTTCCTGCTTCTTTCTTCAGGAAGTTCTATTTCACAAACAGACGCAGCACGGTTTTCAGCTTTTCCGGCGCGGCTTTTCTGAAATCTGAGAGATAAATCTCGCGATGGTGGTAGCCACGGTGTTCCGGCTGCAAAGCTTGTGCGGCAGCGAAAGCCTCCATTGCCTCAAAGGTCGCAGGTTCGTCGTCGAAAGAACCGAGGTGCATGGCTTGTACGCAAAGTCCGTCGGTCAATTGTTCCAGTTTTACAGCGGAAAAATCAGCTTTTTTCTTGCGCTCGGCTTCAGCTTTTGCCCATTCCGTGACTTCCTCTGTAACAAAGTCCGGCATTCGCAGCATGACTTTCCAGATTAAGCTGTTTTTGTCACCTGTGTAATCGGCTGTTTCGCTTGCCCAGAGGCCCTCCAGCGGTGCTACCACGAACGGCTGAAATCCGGGAATTTTGTAATCACCTTTATAGCTCATCGAAATGGCGTAGGCAACGGGAAACAGCGCAGCCACAACGGTTTGAAATTCATCGCCGCTGGGCGCGCCGTCTCCGTCAATCGTGATAAATTTCATGGCCGGCACATCAATCCGCTCGATTTTTTTCGGCTGATAAAACTGTTTTTCTGTCTTTTTAAAGTCTAACTTGTCCATATTTATTTTCCAAACTTGTCCTTATACTCGCTGATAATCTTAATTCCTGAGCTCGTCCCGATGCGCTCTGCGCCAGCTTCAATCATATTTAGTGCTGTCTCTAAATCCCTGATGCCGCCTGCGGCTTTGACTTTTACAGTCTCTCCGACGATTGATTTCATCAGTTGGACGTCCTCAACTGTCGCACCACCTGCTCCGAAACCGGTTGATGTTTTCACAAAGTCAGGCTTGATTTCACGCGCAATTTCACAAACTTGAGTCTTCTCTTCATTTGTCAGGTAACAGGTCTCCAAAATCACTTTGCTCAAAACGTCTGCTTTGTGTGCTGTTTCAACAATTTCTGACATTTCCCGGCGAATGTAAGCCAAATCCCCGTCTTTTAGTCGTCCAACGTTAATCACGTAGTCAATCTCGTCCGCGCCGTCTTGAATGGCCTGCTTCACCTCGTGCACTTTGTTTTCAATCGTGGTTTGGCCTAGCGGGAAGCCGACGGCTGCGCCTACATGCACCGGGCTGTCTTTCAAAAAGCGCGCGCACATGGCGACTGGAAAAGAGTTGATGGCAACCATCTTGAAGCCGTAGCTGTCTGCTTCCTGACAGAGCTTCACGAACTCTGCCTCTTTGGCATCGGCCCGCAGCAGTGTATGGTCAATCATGCCAGACAGCTCCTCAAGACTAATTTTTTCTTTCATTTTTATCTTCCCCTTACTATTTTATAGCTCTATTCTATCATTTCGTGCTACAATAAGGCGAAAAGAGGTTATTATGATTAATTACCCATTAGAAAAAGCCTTCACACTGATTGAGCCCGGCCCCGTCGTCCTAATCACGACAAAAGGCGAAAAACGTCCAAATATTATGACCCTCTCCTGGAAAATGGTCCTCGATTTCACGCCAAGCTTCGCGATTTGCACCGGTCCCTGGAACTATTCCTTCAAAAGCCTGATGGAGACGCGCGAGTGTGTGCTTTCCATCCCGACCGTTGAACTCGCTGAAAAAGTCGTTGAAATCGGTGCCTGTTCCGGGCGCGAGGTGGACAAATTTGCGAAATTCGAGTTGACAAAACTGCCCGCTGAAACAGTCAGTGCGCCGCTGATAGCCGAATGTTACGCGAACCTGGAGTGCAAGGTCACCGATTACATTGAGACGCAAAGCATCATCGTCCTGGACTGCGTGAAAGCCTGGCAGAATGAGCACATCACAACGCCGAAGTTTTTCCACGCGGTTGGTGACGGTACTTTCACGGTTGACGGCAAGACCATCACAGACCTGCGAGACATTATGATGGACAAACTTCCTCCTGGTGTCTGATTTCTACTTCTCCCGGTATTTCCTCGTTAATTTTCCGAGTCCTCTGCGCTAAGTTGCACTAGGAAGCAACTCATTTCGCACAGCTTGACATTTCAGCAAATTTAGCATAAAATCAGCCTATCAGAAAAGTAGCTCTGTAAAATCGACAGGAAGCTGGTGGTTGTGCAAACCAGTGTTTGAGCAAGGTGAAATTGGGTCTGAAATAAATTTCGATTTGTGAATTGAAAGTTCTAAAAGTTATAAATTACGGTGGTACCGCGCGTTTGCGCCCGTTTGATTTCTTGTTGCGAGAGGTCAGCTGGGCTTTTTTATTTACGAATTCAAGATGTGAAGCACGCCCGTTTTGAGGCGTAGAAATTTAGGAAAATTAGGTTCTGCCTGAAAGGCAGGTTCTAATTTCATAGCCTCAGGCGTGCTGCGACTCGACTAGGCGCTTATGCGCCGTAGCGAGAGTCGACAACAGCGTCCGTAGGACGCAGGCAATTTCAGAAGCTTTAGCTTCTAGAAATTGCCAGAGCTTTAGCTCTGTGTGAACTCAGTTAGAAATCAGGAGGATTTATATATGTCAAAACCAATTATTCTCACGGGCGACCGCCCGACCGGAAAACTCCACATCGGCCACTATGTCGGCTCGCTACGCAATCGTGTCAAGATGCAAAATGAAGGAATTTACGACACTTTCATCATGATGGCCGACCAGCAGGCGCTGACGGACCATGCCAAGGAGCCTCAGAAAATCGTGGAATCTGTGGCGGATGTGGCACTGGATTATTTGGCTGTGGGCCTTGACCCTGAGCTGACAACGATTTTCATTCAGTCGCAGATTCCTGAGCTGGGCGAGCTTTTCACTTATTATCTCAACTTAACCTCGCTTAATCGTGTGCTGCGCAACCCGACGGTCAAAACCGAGATTGAGCAGAAAAATTTCGGCGAGAGTGTTCCCGCAGGCTTTGCGATGTATCCTGTCTCGCAGGCGGCTGATATTACTGCGTTTAAAGCTACTCACGTGCCTGTCGGTTTTGACCAGGCACCTATGATTGAACAGACGCGTGAAATTGTCCGGGCTTTCAATCATGCCTATGACTGTAATGTACTGGTCGAGCCGGAAGGCGTTTATCCTGAAAAGGAAGAGGAAGGGCGTCTGCCGGGATTGGACGGAAATGCAAAAATGTCCAAATCGCTGGGCAATGGGATTTATCTGGCTGATGACGCGGACACGCTGAAGAAAAAGGTCATGAGTATGTACACGGACCCAAGCCACGTCAACGTTTCAGATCCTGGACACATTGAGGGAAATATGGTTTTCCACTATCTGGATGTGTTCGGCAAGTCTGAAGATGCTGCGCAGATTGCAGAAATGAAGGCGCATTATCAGGCCGGCGGTTTGGGCGATGTGGCGACGAAGCGTTTTCTGCTGGAAGTGCTGGAGCGTGAGCTGTCGCCAATTCGCGAGCGCCGTCTGGAGTTTGCCAAGAATATGGACTATGTTTACGAAGTGTTGAAAAAAGGCTCTGAAAAAGCGGAAGCCGTGGCTGCTCAGACTTTGGACGAAGTGAAATCTGCGATGGGGATTAATTATTTCAAATAATGGCAAGGTACGCAATTGACATTGAACATTACCGCGACCTGGCGCAGCAAAAGCACAAGCAGCACGAGAAGTTTCTGGCGCAGCTGAAAAAGAGGCCGCCGAAAAAGCTTGACCAGATTGCGCTGGAAATTCACAAGGAAGTTTTCCGTGAGATTGACTGCACAGCCTGTGCAAATTGCTGTAAAACGCTGGGTCCGCTGTGGACTGAGGCGGATATTGAGCGGGTCGCAAAGCTCCTGCGCATGAGTCTGCGTGATTTTGAAGCGGCTTATTTAAGAGTGGATGAAGACGGCGACAAGGTTTTTCAGACGATGCCCTGCCCTTTTCTGGGGACGGCGGACAATCTCTGCAGTATTTATGAGGCGCGTCCGAAAGCCTGCCGTGAGTTTCCGCACACTGACCGCAAGAAAATCTATCAAATTAATCATCTGACGCTCAAGAATACTGCGTATTGCCCGGCGGCTTATGAATTTGTGGAGCGGCTGGAAACTAAACTGGAAAAATAAAATTGACTGAATCCTATGGATTGGAAACTCCGAGTTTCGATCTGTAGGATTTTTTGTGTACAATATAAGAAGAAAAAAAGAAATTGGTGAGAGAAAATGAAGCACGAGGTCATTATCCCCACGACCAAGGTTGGGGTGAAAATTTTCCGTTCCAGGGACGGTGTCCGCAAAGGCAAGATACATTGGCATAACAGCCTGGAAATTCTACTGTGTCTTGATGGGGAGATGATTGTTTGGGACAAGGGTGAGGCGACGGTTCTCAGCCGGAATACTTTTAAAATTATCAATAGCCGGGCGCCTCATTATGTGGATTCGAACGGAAATGAGGCCATTGTTCTGCAGATACCAATTACTCTGCTCGGCAATGACCTGCTGCAGTTTGAGGATGGCTTGGTGGCAGCTCAGGAGGATATTATTGATTTGATAAAAAGAGCCTATGCATTGTCTCAACAAACTTCTCTATCCAGTCAGTTTGAGCTGAAAAGTGATATTTTTCTCCTGCTGGCTAAGCTGCTCGATTATTTTTATCAGGAAGAGACGGGCGATAAATCCAATAGCATCGCGGAGGAGGTCTTGCGCTACATCATTGACAATCATCACCGGACGCTTTCACGTGATAGTATTGCCAAGCATTTTCAATACAATCCGGACTATCTGTCTCGAAAATGCCGTGAAAGTTATAATTGCTCTCTGACGGATATGATTTATGAGGTGCGCTGCAAGTATATCTATAATGATTTGTTCGAAAGCAATGAGGGTATTCTGCGGCTTTATGAGAAACATGGCGTGACCAATGTGCCCAAGCTCTTGAAATCCTTTCAGAAATTATATGGTGCTTCACCTAATCAGCTGCGTAAAAGTCTGAATCCTAAACATACCTAGTCTGTTTTGATTCTTGTTGAAAGCGCTGAAAAAAGCGATAATGAGCACATCAAATACTAAAGGAATACAAATTATGAGTAAGTACGAAACAGATGCTGGTATCCTGTTTGAGGCAGTTGGAGGCGCTGAAAACATTTCAGCTGTGTCGCATTGTGCCACAAGAATGCGCTTTGTCTTAGGGGATGAATCTCTAGCAGACAAAAAGAAAATTGAGGCCCTCGCAAGTGTCAAAGGTATGTTTACCAATGCTGGTCAGTTTCAAGTCGTTATCGGCAATGATGTCTCAGAATTCTACAAAGACTTCACAGCCGTTTCAGGTATCGAAGGTGTTTCAAAAGAAGCAGGTAAAGCCGCTGCCAGAGTCAATCAGAATCTGCTCCAGCGCGCAGTCGGTGTTCTGGCTGAAATTTTCACCCCGCTGATTCCGGCCATTATCGTCGGCGGTCTTTTGCTGGGCTTTAGAAATATTTTAGAAGGAATTGATTTTGGCGGTGCGACACTGGTTGAACAGTCTCAATTCTGGTCAGGAGTCAATAGTTTCCTCTGGCTGCCCTGTGAAGCGATTTTCCATTTTCTGCCTGTCGGCATCTGCTGGAGCGTCACGAAAAAAATGGGCACGACGCAGATTTTGGGAATTATTCTGGGAATTACCCTTGTGAGCCCGCAGCTGCTGAATGCTTACAGCGTAGCAAGCACAGCTGCAAAAGACGTTCCATTCTGGGATTTCGGATTCTTCAAAATCTCCATGATTGGCTATCAGGCGCAAGTTTTACCGGCTTTATTTACTGCTTTGGTCTTGTGCTGGCTGGAAAAATTCTGGCGGAAGCGCGTGCCGGAGGCGATTTCTATGATTCTAGTGCCCTTTTTATCGCTTTTACCCGCGATTATCCTCGCACATGCTGTGATTGGCCCCGTTTCATGGACGATTGGTACTGCTATTTCCAGCGTCGTGAATGCCGGTCTGACCTCAAGTTTTGCCTGGCTGACAGGTCTGATTTACGGCGTGCTTTATGCGCCTCTGGTCATCACAGGCTTGCACCACATGTTCATCACTGTTGATATGCAGCTCATGGCAGATTTCGGCTATGACAACCTCTGGCCGATGGTGGCTTTGTCAAATCTTGCGCAGGGTTCAGCTGTACTTGCCTACATTTGGATGAACCGCAAGACCAAAAAAGAAGAGGATATTACTATTCCAGCAACTATTTCCTGCTATCTGGGCGTTACGGAGCCTGCGATGTTCGGGATTAACCTCAAATACTTCTATCCATTTGTCGCAGCATGTATCGGCTCCGGAGCAGCCGGTCTAGTCGCTCAATTGACCCAAGTCCGCTCAAACGGCATTGGCATCGGCGGTCTGCCGGCAATTCTAGCCATTCAGGTGCAGCGCTGGCCTCAATTTATTCTGTCAATGGTAGTCGCAATCGTTGTTGCCTTTGCTTTAACGCTTACTTTTTCGAAAATGTCGCTATTTAACAAGAATGGAGGTCAAGCATGATGAAAACAGCAGTTATAACAACCCAGGAGAATCCCTGGAAAGAATTGGTGCTCACAGAGTCAACAAGCGAGGCGGGCGAAAATAATCCGACCCTGACCGTGACAGACCAGGAAAATCGTGACATTATGGGCTTCGGCAGCTGTTTCAACGAGCTGGGAATGCAGGCCCTGCTCAAACTTGAAGCTGAGCAGCGCGACCAGCTGCTCGATGAGCTGTTTTTACCAGAAGCCGGCTGCAGCTTTAATTTCTGCCGCCTGCCGATTGGAGCCAGTGATTATGCGGATTCATGGTACAGCTATGATGAAGTAGCTGATGATTTTGAACTGAACCACTTTTCAATTGAGCGCGACATGAAATGGATTGTTCCTTATGTCCGTGAAGCACAGAAACGCAATCCTGACATTCAATTCATGGCCTCCCCCTGGAGTCCGCCGACCTGGATGAAAACCAAAAAAGCTTATAATTACGGGACTCTGATTTGGGAAGAAAAGTACTTGAAAGCCTACGCGCTTTATTTCCTGAAATATATCCAAGCCTATGACAGATTGGGCATCAAAATTGCGCAGCTGCACATTCAAAATGAAGTGGTCGCTGACCAGAAGTTCCCCTCATGCCGCTGGTCGGGCGAACAATTGCGGGATTTCATCAGAGATTACCTAGGCCCTTTGTTTGAGGCAAACGACATCACCACGGAAATCTGGCTAGGCACGATTAATGCGCCTGAAACAGGCACTGAAGAGCGCCGCAACGAATCACAGGACTATTCTGCAATTGCACAAGTCGCGCTATTTGACCCGATTGCTTACAAGTATATCGCGGGTGTCGGCTATCAATGGGCAGGCAAGGCAGCCATTCAGAAAACAGTCGATGCCTTCCCTGAAAAGCGCTATCTGCAGACTGAAAGTGAATGCGGCAACGGCCGAAACACCTGGCTTTACGCCGAATATGTCTTCAATCTGCTGCGGCACTATTTCCGCAACGGCACAAATGGCTATCTTTACTGGAATGCTGTTCTGGAGCAGGGGGGCGAGAGCACCTGGGGCTGGAAACAGAATTCAATGGTCAGTGTCAAGGCTGAAACAAAAGAGCTCATCTACAATCCTGAGTTTTATGTCATGAAACATTTTTCACACTTCATCCAAAAAGGCGCAAAACTGCTGACCTTGACCGGTCGAGATTGTGCCGATGCAGTGGCAGTGAAAAATCCGGACGGAACGACTGTTGTCGTGCTTTCCAACCAATTAGCTGAAGCGCGGGAAGTCAAACTAGCGCTTGGAGGTCAGCAGTTCACGCTGACAGCCCCTGCACACTCATTTTGTACGGTCAAGCTTGACTAACATTCAAAAACAAACAAAAAACGCCAATTTTCAGAATCTGGCGTTTTCTTTTTTTCATTATTCCCCATAAATGTCCGCATCACTCAGCCTGAAAATTACCAGTGTTTCAGGCGGATAAGCGGCTAACTGGCTGGCAAAGCTGTCGTCATCATCCTTTTGAACTTTCGCTTTAAGCGCAATCGTCACTTTCTGATGGTCCTCGGACAGACGCTCAAAAAGCGTGCGCAGCTCGCCGATGTCCTGTGCGCTGGCCTTGGGCAGAACTGTATATTTCGCGTGCTCATCGTCCAGCCAAGTACCCATTTTATCAAAGTCAACTGCCGAAGTCTCACGGATTTTCAGCTTGACCGAGATATCGTAGTCAAAACCTTGCTGCTCAATCATCTTGGCAATCTTTACCATTTCCCCATAAGTCCCCGAAGCCTTAAGCTTCAGCGTCGCCTTGTAAGGAATGCCAGCCAGTTCGAAGCGCTCCGCAATCTCGAAGGGATTCAATTCTGCGCCCGTCTCATCAAGCTGGGGCGGTGCAAAATTCACTGTGATTGAGTAACCGCGCGCCAGGAGCTTTTCATACTGCGTCTGAACTTCGGCCGTCTCCAAACCGTCAATAACTTCATTGAAAGTGCGCTCCGTCATTTTATTGTCTTCGGCAGCTTCTTCTTTTGGATAGATAATTTTTACTTGATAAGTCATTTGTCAATTATACCATGGAATTTTTGTCAGGACCGTTTCAAAATTACAGTTTACATTTTTTCGTCCCGCGCCTGATTCGCGAAATACTGCCGCTTAAAATCTTCAAAAAGATAAGACTTCGTGCTCTCAGACACGCCGTGCAGTTTGTCCGCATACATCGCATTAAAAGCCGCCCAGACCTTTTCACGCGCCTGCTCATAAAGCTCCGCGAGCTCATCATCTGTTGCATCCCAGTCGTCCCAGGCTTCGTCGTCGAAAAATTCTTGTTCTGTTAACATGTACGTATTATAGCACATTCTTTTTTCTAATAAAAAGACGAAAAAAGAGAGCCACCAAGTCACGGTAACTCTCTCAAACAGCTAAAACTCAGTCCTTATCTTCCTCAATGTCAAAATCGATTTTTTCATCTTTAACGGAAACTCGAACTGTAGATTTCGGAGCAATCTTCCCAGCAATAATCAGCTTCGCCAGCGGATTCTCCACTTCCTTCGTCAGATAACGTTTCAGAGGACGTGCGCCATAAGCCGGCTCATAAGCATTTTCTGCAATCCAAGTCTTGGCCTCGTCAGTCAGCTCGAAAGTAATTTCTTCCTCTGCCAGACGCTCGCTCAGCTGTGTGGTCATTTTACCGACAATTTCCTTCACATTGTCCAAGGTCAACGGTTTAAAGAGAATTGTGTCATCGATACGGTTCAGAAACTCCGGCTTGAAGTGGGCGCGCAGCTGCTGCATGACTTGCTCAGCCGCAGCCTCCGGAATTGTGCCGTCGTCGCTGACAGATTCCAGCAGCGTCTGCGAGCCGATATTAGACGTCATAATCAGAACTGTGTTTTTAAAGTCAACCAGAACGCCCTTAGAGTCCGTCAAACGACCGTCATCCAGCACCTGCAGGAGGATATTGAAAACATCCGGATGGGCTTTTTCGATTTCATCCAGCAGAACAATCGTGTAAGGATTGCGGCGCACGGCTTCAGTCAGCTGACCGCCCTCATCGTAGCCGACATAGCCTGGAGGTGCACCCACCAGACGGGATACGCTGTACTTCTCCATATATTCGCTCATGTCAATGCGCACCATGTGGTCTTCACTGTCAAACAGATTTTCAGCCAGCGCCTTTGCCAGCTCTGTCTTACCAACACCTGTCGGACCTAGGAAGAGGAAACTGCCCAGCGGACGGTTCGGGTCCTGAATGCCGGCACGCGCCCGAATAATCGCGTCAGAGACAGCATCAACCGCTTCGTCTTGTCCGACCACGCGCTGATGCAAGGTCGCAGGCAGCTGTAAAAGCTTTTCGCGTTCGCCCTGTACCAGTTTGGCAACTGGAATTCCTGTCATCCGGCCGATGACCTCGGCAATTTGCTCCTCTGTGACGGATTCCTGCACAAGTGTCAAATCTGCCGATTTAGCTTTTTCATCCAGCTCGGTAAATTCTTTTTCAAGCGCTGGAATCTTGCCGTAGCGAAGTGCAGCGGCTTTCTCCAGGTCACCAATATTCTGCGCTTCTTCCAAATCATGACGCGCATGGTCAAGTTCGGCACGTTTGTCCGAAATGCGGCCGACTTCTTTCTTTTCAGATTCCCACTGGGCTTTGAGCTGATTCGTTTCTTCACGCTGCTCTGCAATCTCAGCCCGCAGCAAATCCAAACGCTTTTTAGATGCGTCGTCGGTTTCCTTTTTAAGCGCCGCTTCTTCTATTTCCATCTGCATCAGCTTACGGTTGGCCTGGTCAAGCTCGGTCGGCAGAGAATTCATCTCCACACGGATGGTCGCACAAGCCTCGTCCACCAAGTCAATCGCCTTATCCGGCAAGTAACGGTCGGTAATATAACGGTTCGACAGGGTTGCGGCCGCCACCAGCGCATTGTCATGGATAGTTACGCCGTGATGAATCTCAAAACGCTCCTTCAGACCACGCAAAATCGAAATCGTGTCTTCAACCGTCGGCTCAGTCACCAGAACCTTCTGGAAACGCCGCTCCAGCGCCTTATCCGTCTCCATGTATTTGCGGTATTCGTCCAGCGTCGTTGCACCAATCAGATGCAGCTCACCGCGCGCCAGCATCGGCTTCAAGAGATTCCCCGCGTCCATCGCGCCCTCGGTCTTACCGGCGCCCACAATCGTGTGAATCTCGTCAATGAACAGAATAATCTGCCCGTCAGACTTCTTGACCTCATTCAGGACAGCCTTCAGCCGCTCCTCAAACTCGCCGCGGTATTTCGCCCCAGCAATCAGCGCGCCCATATCCAGCGCAAAAACCGTCTTATCCTTCAAGTTTTCAGGCACATCCCCGCGCACAATACGCTGCGCAAAGCCCTCCACAATCGCGGTTTTACCCACACCCGGCTCACCAATCAGCACCGGATTATTCTTCGTTTTCCGAGAAAGCACGCGAATCATATCGCGAATCTCCTCATCACGCCCAATCACAGGGTCCTGCTTGTCCGACTTCACCTGCTCAATCAGGTTAATCCCGTATTTTTCTAATGATTTATAAGTTTCTTCTGCATTTTTACTCGTCACCTTACTACCTCCTCTAAGATTTTTGACCTGTTCCTCGGCCTTCTGGCGCGTCACGCCATGGTCCATGAGATACCCGGTCAGCGAATTCTGCCTGAGCTTGAAAAGCGCGAGCAGAACGACTTCAGTCGAGAGATACTCATCGCCAAATCCCTTGGCAATTCCATCTGCTTCATTAAGCAGCTGAAAAAGCTCCGGTGACAGCGCCTGCCCATATTGGACAGAAGTCCCCTCAATACTTGGAATCTTGTCAATTTCCTGCTCAATTTTCGCCGTAAAGTCCGGAATATCAATTCCTAATTCTTTATAAAAATTCTCTGCAAAGCTGTTCGGCTCCACAAAAATACGCCAAAGATGAGGAAGCTCAATCGACTGATGATGACGCGTCATCGCAATTTGCTGCGCCGCACCCAGGCTCTCCTGCAGTGTGGATGTCATTTTTTCAATATCCAATTATAACTTCTCCTCATTTAATTTATTTAGGGCATGAAAACCCTACAAAGCCTATTATAACACTTTGGTCAGTGAAGGTCAAACTTTTCACTTCATTTTATAGATTTTTTAAGTTTTCTTTAATCTTATCTTCGCATTGTCCCTATCTCACATGGCTCTCCTTTTTATTAGAGAATTATGATATAATACTTCTTGTAGAAGTTTGCGGACGGTAGCCTTAATGGGAGGTGGTGCTTATGATGAAAATTATAGGCGCAAGCCTTAACAACATGAAAGGTAACAATTTTGACTGTTTTTCAGACATTGAGTCTTATGATTGCATTTGCAACCTTAATGATTCTTGTCAATAACAAGAAAAAATGACTGTCCAACTTTAGCGAGTGACGACAGTCATTTGACACAATAACTTGCTACCGTTCTTAAAACGGCTGCACTGGACTGGTTACCGCCAGTCCTTTTATATGTCTATTATACCACAGAAAAACGTACTGTCAAATTTAGTACGTTTTTCATTTCTCACTTCTCAAGGCCAGTTTTATCAGGAATGGCGCGATTAATGTGCTGAGTAATATGACAATGACCAGCTCAGAATAAACACCGTCTGTAATCAGTTTGCTGCTGAGTCCGATTTGTGCCACGATAAGTGCCATCTCTCCCCGAGAAATCATTCCCGTACCTACGAGCAGGCTCTCTGTGGTGTCTAGATGCGAAGCCCGCGCTGTGTAGTAGGCCGGCAGGAGCTTTGTCAAAACTGCAAGCAGCACGAAGAATAGGATGAGCAGAGGATGTTCCACTAGGCTTTTAAAAGAAATCGAAATCGCGATGGACACGAAGAAGACGGGGATGAAGACGACGTAGCCGATGGCTGAGACGAATTCTTCGATTTGCCGCGAGGGCTCGGTCTGCGAGATGGCAATACCGGCGAAGAAGCTGCCGATGACGGCCGACATGCCGACTGCATCAGCGAGTAGGCTCAGGCCAAGGCAGATTAGAATCGCCATGGTGGTGTTTTTGGCAAATATTGGGAGTTTGTCCACGAATTTCCAGACTTTTGGGATGAATTTGTGAACCAGAATGAGGAAAGCAAAGAAAACGAGCGTCAGAATGCCTTTGATTAGCAGGTTCCCGTCCCCGGACTCTGCGCCGCTTGTGCTGGTAAAAACCGAAAGAATCAGAACCGCCAGGATATCGTCCACCACTGCGGCCCCAAGAATAATGTTGCCTGCGCGAGTATTGAGCTTGCCATACTCCTGCAGCACCTCAACCGTAATCGAAACCGAGGTCGCCGCGAAAACGATGCCGTAAAACAAACTGACGTTGAAGCCGTAGCCCAGAAAATGTGCCGCCGCGCCAAAAAGCAGAAGGGGAGCGACAACGCCACTGATTGCAACCAGCATCGAAGCTTTGAAATACCTCTTGAGCATGTTCAAGTCGCTCTCCAGCCCAGCCAGAAACATGAGCAGAATCACGCCGATTTCGCTCATTACTTCAATGGTGTGTCCGCCATGAATCCAGCCCAAAACGGACGGCGCAAGAATCACACCAATCAGCATCTGCCCGATAACCGCAGGAATGTGCAGACGTTTCGAAATCACCGTCGCAAGCAATGAACCCGCAAGAATCAAGGTTAGCTGTAAAATATCATTCATGTGTCTATTTTAACAGATTTAAGGCAAAAAATTTGTTTATTTTCTTAAAAACATTTAATTTCTGTAAAATCCCGATTTTGTGCCCCTCAAAATATGACTTGCTTTCAATAGCAAATCAAGGTAAAATGTGACTATTCAAGTATGATTAATTTAGAAAAAATAAGCGATTTTGCACGAGCGGAGCACGCTGAAAACACCGACGGACACGGCTTCGACCACATCGAGCGCGTCGCGGCTTTGGCGCAGCGAATTTTATTGACCGAGCCCGCAGCCGATACTGAGCTGGTCCTTACGGCCTGTTACCTGCACGACACCTACGACGAGAAACTGACGACCGACGTGCCCGCGCAGAAAGCTAGAGTTCACGATTTTCTCGCGGATTTGACAAGTCCCGAATTCGCCGGAAAAACGCTGGAAATCATTGATAATATGAGTTTTTCGGCCAATCTCGCAGGCCGGCAGAAGCTCTCGCTTGAAGGACAAATCGTCCAAGATGCCGACCGGCTCGATGCCATGGGTGCCTGGGGCATCACAAGGGCGCTAGAATACGGCTGGTCGCACGGAAGAAAGCTCTACGACCCGTCAGTAAGACCCGCCAAGCTCAGAAGCAAAGCAGATTACCGTGTCAGAAACGACACCACTCTGAACCATTTCTACGAAAAATTATTCCTGCTGAAAGATTTGCTGAATACTGCCGAAGCCAAGCGTATCGGTGAAGAAAGAGATTTGCTGATGCACGATTTCGTTTCTGCGATTGAAAGAGAGTACCATGAAAGTCACTGAAATTATTCATTCACTTTTCAAACACGAGGTCCAGCTCATCCGCTCAAACTGTGAAACACTCGTTTTTGCACACCGCGGCTCAAAATGTAATCGCCCGGAAAATACCCTCGCCGCTTTCGAAGAGGCCGTACGCACAGGAGCAGACGGCATCGAGCTGGACGTGCACTTGTCAAAAGACCAGGAGCTCATGGTCATTCACGACGAATCTGTTGAGCGGACGACGACGGGCACTGGCCTGGTCCGTGATTTAATGCGCTCAGAGCTGCAGAAATTCGATGCCGGTCTCAAATTTGACAGGCGTTTCATGGACCAGAAAATCCCGACCTTGTCAGAAGTCTTGAAAACCCTGGTAGAATTGAACTTTACAGGCATTCTGAACATCGAAATCAAAACGGATAAGTACAACTATCCCGAAATCGAGTCGATTTTATCCCGCCAGATGACTGCACAAAACTGGCCTTTTCGTCATATTTACTGCTCGTTTAATTTCGACACTTTGAGAAAAATGTCCGAAATTGAACCCGGAACCGAGCTCTGCTACCTGACTTACAATAATAAGCAGGAAATTCATCGGGGGATGAAGGCGGACTTTATTCAAGCGCTGCATCCAATAAAGTTTTTTGTCTTCAGCCATAAAATCCGTGCAAAACATTCGCCCAAAGCGCTGCGCGTCTGGACAGTCAACACTGAGGCTGAAATGCGCCAGGCCTTCAAACTCCAGCTGGCCGGCTTTATGACCGATGAGCCGGCACTCGCGATGAAAATCAAACAAGATGTGAAGCACGCCCGTTTTGAAGCGTAAAGATTTAGGAAATCGTGGTTCTGCCCACAGGGCAGGTTCCGATTTATCTAATCTTCTAGCTTCAGGCGTGCTGAACTCAGTTCAAAAAAAGCTAAAATCACTCAGATTTCAGCTTTTTTAATTTCCAGAAATTCAGCCGTGCTCAGCGCTAACTTCGGCAGCTTCAGCGCTTTGCTCAGTGCGGCAATATGCGGGAGTTCAAGCCCGGCCGCGTCAAGCACCTCCTCTTGGGCAAAAACCTCATGCGCGGTGCCGTCTGCCAGAATCTGCCCATTTTTCAGCACAATCACGCGCTCAAAAACTTCCGCCACAAAGTCCATATCGTGCAAAATCGAAATCACCGATTTACCTGCCGCGCGCAGCTCCCGAATGACAGACTTAAGCTCTTCTTTGCCGCGAAAATCCTGCCCGATGGTCGGCTCATCAAAGATGACAAGCTCAGTGTCCATGGCCAGAATACTCGCAATCGCAATCTGCTTGCGCTCGGACAGACTCAGATCGTAAGGATTCTCATCCGCCAGCTGTGCCAAGCCGAACTTCTCCAAAGCCCGCCGCGCCGCTTTTTCCGCCTCAGCCTCAGACTTGCCCAGATTCAGCGCGCCGTACATCACCTCATCCAGCACACGGCTCTTGAAAATCTGGTCGTTCGGATTCTGAAAAACATAGCCTACACTTGCCGCCAGCTCCGTCACGTCCTTCTCGCGGGTCGACGCGCCATCAAGAAAAATCTCCCCAGCCGCAGGCTTCAGCAGCCCATTAATCAGCTTCATCAGCGTCGTCTTCCCGGCTCCGTTTTGGCCAATAATGGCCGTGCTGCGGCCGTCCAGCGTCAACGAAAACTCTTTAAAAATCGATTCCTCACCGTAACTAAAGGATAAATTTACAATCTTAATCTCAGCCATTCGATAAAGCCTCCAATTGCTCAAGCTTCACAGGAAATGTGCCGTCGGAATTCTTTAAATCCAGCGCCTGAGCCACTTGCATGTAAACAGGAGCTGCAAGCCCGAAGTCCGGCAAATCTGTGCGCGAGAAAATCTTCTCCGGGCTGTCAAAATCCGCCAGCTTACCGTCAGACAGCAGCAAAACCCTATCAGAATACTCCGCAATCATCTCCATCTTCTGCTCCACCATGATGATGGTCAAGCCCTTGTTCCTGAGCTTCTCCACAATTTCAAAAATCGCGCGCGCACCCTGCGGGTCTAGCTGACTCGTCGGCTCGTCCAGAAGAATCACTTCCGGCTGCATGGCCAGCACACCTGCGATAGCCACACGCTGCATCTGCCCGCCCGACAAGGCAAAGGGCGACTTCTCCCGCAGCTCTGTAATGTTCAAATCCGTCATGACCTGCTCGACCCGAGCAATCATCTCCTCGCGCGGCAGACCAAGATTCTCCAGACCAAAGGCAATTTCTTCGAAAACCGTTGTCTTCGCGCCTGTCATCTGAGTGAACGGGTTCTGGAAAATCAGGCCGACTTTGCTGGCCACTTCTGACAAATCTGTCTCCGGCAGCTTCAGACCTGCAATTTCAATCTGGCCGCCGAAAGTTCCTTTGAAAAAATTAGGCACTAAACCGTTCAATGCCGACAAAAGTGTCGATTTTCCGGAGCCGTTCCGGCCGATGATACCGATAAATTCGCCTTTTTCCACAGAAAAGCTGACATTGTCCAGCACGATTTTCGTCGTCCTCGGATAACGATATTTCAAGTTTTTAACAATTATCTCAGCCATTCAGAAGCCCTCCGAAAATCCGCCAGACAATGACTGCTGCAAGGCAGAGCCACAAGCAAATCGGCAATGCTTTGCCGCCCAGATACTTTTTCTCCTCGCGGATAAAACTGTGCCTGCCCTTACGGGAAAATGCACGCACTTCCAAGGCCATGGAGCGCTCCCGTGTGGCAATCAGTGAATTCATCACGGCGGGGCCAATTAGCGGGAAAATCCCCTTCAGCCGTGCCAGAACATTTCCGCCGCTTTTCATTCCTCTTGAGCGCTGAGCGTCCGTTATCGTTGCGACGGTTGCCATCATCTGCGGAATAATCTGAAAGACCGACAGAATCACATAGCCTAGACGCGGCGACAGTCCGCGCTTGACCACACTTGCCACCAGCTCCTCCGGGTCCACTGTGAAAATAATCAGGGAAAATGCCGAGATTAAAATCAGCAGCCGCAGGCAAATCCGCCCGCCGAAATAGAGGCCCTGCTGGTAAAATTTGACCGCTCCGAGCTGGAAGACCAGGTCCTGATTGCCAGTGTAAAACAAGCCCTGCACGACCAGAATCGTCAGAATCGCCACAAAACTGACCAGGAAAATCGGCAAGCTCCGCCGGAAAACGCCCGCCAGGAGCAGCAGCACAATCGGCAGCAGAAACAGAACTCCCAGCGCCGGCAGACTCGACAAAAGGTAGGAGCTGATGATGACCACAAAAACAAAAAGCAGCTTTGTCAAAGGCGAAACCTTGTGCACAAAGCTGTTTCCGGGTACATAAAGACTAAGCGTCTGTTTCATCGTTAAAGCTCTCCACCGCGCGGTTATCGTACATCGTCGTCAAGGTCTTCGGCAGGCCCTTGAAAATCAGATAAGCGATAATCGCCACGACGATTTTGTCAGGCAAGTCAACCACAATTTCATCCGCGAGAGATGCAATCCACACTGGAAAGTGCTGTGAACGAGCTGCTGCAAAAACAGCGTCGCCCCACAGGTTACCCGTTGTCCCCGCCCAGAAAATGATATTCAGAGGCGTCGAAATAATAATCGCCGTCAAGCCCAGCATCAAACCAGACAAAACCGCCCGGCCGAAATTCTTGATAAAGCCCGATTTCATCAGAATCCCCGCGACCAAGCCGATACAGATTTGCGTCAGCGCATAGACAAACATAATCGGATTCTGCGTCAAGCCGTAGATAATGTTGTTAATCGCACCCACCAGCGCGCCGACAATCGGTCCCGCCAGAAAAGCTGACAGAATCGTGCCGATTGAATCCAGCCAGAGCGGAAGTTTTAACGCCTGCGCCAGGGTCTGGCCGACATAGTTGATGGCTACGCCGGCTGGAATCAGTACCAGCGCCGCAGTTGACAGTTTGAAGCTCCAAATGTTCTTTTTCATAAATTCATCCTTATTAAAATAGTGCTCGGCCTTAACCAGCACTTGTAAGTTTGCCCGTCAAGCGATGTGAGTACGGGACTTTCTTTTATACTGTTATTATAGCAGAAAGTAGCTCTGGGCTCAAGTTCTGGCTCGATTCAAGTACTTAACCAGCAGCAGTCAAGGGTTTGCTTCATCCGCAAAGTCGGAAAAGTTTCCAGGTTCCAGAGGGCAAAGCCCATAACAACGCAAAAAAACACTGATTGAATGCCGTATGTTCACTCGTTGTATTGATCCGTCGACTAGGTCTAAGGGGGTACTCTCGCTCTAGCTAAAGCAAAGCTGCTAGATGTCTATGGTCCCAAGCAATACAAAAATAGTCGGTCAAAAAGTGAGTGAACGCGCACATTCCAGTGCTTTTATATTCTTATCATATCAGATTTTTCTTCAAACGTCAAGAATTTGTAAACGGAATCATAACAATTGAGAAAATGTGAAAAGATGTACATTATCTTGATTATTGTCCTCAATATATGCACAGGAGCTCTGAGATTTTCTCAAAGTTCCTGCATTTCAAACTCAAGTGACTGTTATTCAGCGTCATCCGAATGCTCGTCTACATATTTAGCCCAAGCCTTGTCATAAGCTGCTTCAACTGAGCGTGCAAAGCCGTCTAAATCCTGCGTCAATGAAGACGTTTGGACAATTTCGCGCAGATTTTCGCGGTAGTAACGTACTTTGTCAATATCTGCTGCTAATGCTGCGCCCTTCTGAGCAAAGCTTTCTTCGTCGGAAGCATTAAAGACATCATCAATGCCCAGCATTTTATTCACACGACCAGTGCCGCGTGATGCAAAGGCAGGGCCAGGGCAGCAAAGTGTCGGCAAGCCCATATGAAGAGCTTCGATTGTAATTGACAGGCCGCCGAATGGTGTGGGGTCTAAACCGACATCTGCCAAATTGTAGGCTTTAAAGTGGACATCCAGCTGCTCTTTGTCAATGGTGACGCGCTGACGGGGCACTCCCAGCTTCTCCAAACGCTGATAGAGCTGTTCAATTTTGTCCGGCGTCAGCTGCGGGCCATAACGATAAATCAAAAGATGTGCATCCGGTACAGCCTTCATCAATTTTGCCCAAAGACGCAGTGTTGTCGTTGTGATTTTAGAAATATCATTGAAGCAGCCGAAAGTAATATAACCGTTTTTCTCCATCGGTAGAGGCGTAATGTCGGGCAAATCAATCTTCCGCGTGAAATTGAAACGGTCCATTCCAGCTTCAATATACATAGGCGCCTCGGTATAAAGGTCTTCATTTCCTTTAGGCACTGTGTATTCATCCGTCATGATATAATCAATTTCTTTGAAGCCGTAGGTGCCCAGAAATCCCATGTATTGTGCCTGAATCGGCGCTGGTTTGAAAAGTAGGGCAAAGCTGCGATTATGCGTAAAGCCGCCCAAATCAATCAGGATATCAATTTTATCGTCATAAATTCGTTTCGCAAGGTCAAAGTTATTTAGTCTGGCACAGTCCACAAAGCGATTGCCGAATTTCATGATACGCGTCGTGATATCATCATAATCCCTGTCAACAGTGGAATAAAGCGTAATATCGTATTTGACCGTGTCATGGTGCTCCAGCAGCGGAATGATGAAACTCATCATTGTGTGATTGTAGAAATCTGAAGAAATATAACCAATCCGGAGCTTTTTGTCCTTTTTTAATTCTCCTTCTTCCTTCAATCGTTCGTGTGTGTAGACCGTCCCATTGGCCACAAATTTTCTCGGCCAGTCTGAAGCATATTCCTCTAGTTTATTTCGCACGCCCATAGGAGTGTAAGCATCTGTCTTGATTGTCAGGAAATTCCGGCCGCCGTAATTAGAAAAATTATTATCCAAAGCAAACGCCCGGTCGTTAAATTCGATTCCTTTATCTTGGTCGAAGCTGTAAAAAATGGAAGCCAGACGCATATAAACTGACGCATTCGTCGTTGAATATTCCAGCGTCTTCAGCAAATTCTCACGCGCATGATCCATGTCGTCCATGGCGTAGTAACAATCTCCTATTTTACGGTAAAGTTCGCATTGATCCCAGGCAAAGCTGTCATCAAGATAGCTGAACAGCGACTTATAAACTGCAATCGCCCGTTCATTCGAGCGTTTCTTATCACCGTTCTGATCCTGGCGCTGGTATATTTCATCCGCCGCCCGCATGAGCGCCAAAAAGTCTGAATCATTACAATGTTTTGCTAAACGTTCTTCTTCTGTTGCCATTTTTTTCTCTTTCTTTAGTTAATTCGATAATATTTGTGCCAAACAACATTAAGAATCTCAGTACAAAATAGCTGAGATTCTTTTTAATTACTTGTTACGTTTCAGTCAATACTTTTACTAGTCTGGAATGAGCGATGAATCCAGAATGTCTTGAGCAGTGATTCCATTTGTTTCGATTTTTTCCAATTTTCCTGATTCTTTCAGCAGAAAGAAATCGTTAATAAATTTATCTACGGAGTCATTTCCTTTTGTTCGCGAGAAACTTTGATAACGATAGTCCCACCAGTGTGTGGACTGCAGCTTTTCGGCGGTTTCTTTTGAAAAACGGCGGCCGATGATTCGTGCCGGTGCTCCTGCCACAATAGCATACGCCGGAATATCATTCAAGACTATCGTTCTGTCAAGAATGACGGCTCCATCAGCAATCGTGACGCCTTCATTAAGCAGAACATCGTCGCCGACCCAAACATCATTACCGATTTTTAACGCTCGATGAACCGGAGAATAGGGCTCGCGCATGAATTCTCCCCAGGAATCCAGAAAGATAGCAGGTTCATCTCCCTCGTTGTAGGTAATCGGAGAGCTGCTGAATCTCTTCAGAGGAGGATAATCAAGCTCTTTTACAAAGACATTATGTCCTAGACTCGAAAACCGTCCAATTTCAGCATCGTAGGGAATAGGAGACTGAACATAAGAATACATTCCAATGTTCAATAAGCCTCCATTTGTCCCTACCAAAGCTGAATTTTGCTCGATATGAAGAGAATCATCGAAACTGACTCCTCCGCTCCACAAATCATATTTCCCATCTAATTGGACGTGAATCCGATTAGATGAGAATAAATTTTTCAAGTTCGTTGAAACAGGAACTGAGTGAATCATCGCCTCTCCTATCTCATTCGTATTTAATCATTAGATGAAGTTTTACGTTTTTTCTTCATTGCAGCTATTGCAACGGCTGACAGAAGGAGTGCGCCACCGAGTTCTTCTGCTCCAAGTGCGTCTGCATCACCGGTTACAGGTAACGGTGCAGGCTTTGTTGGACTAGGCTCTGCTGGAGCCGGTTTCGTTGGAGTTGGCTTCGTTGAGACTACAGGCTTTGGAGTTGGTGGAGTTGAAGGGCCTGGGGTTTTCGGAACATCTGGAATCGTCGGAGAAGTCGGTGTAGGATGAACTTCCGACGAGCCGGACGTTGAGAAACTCGAAGAGGTCACATAAGTTCCGCTTGATGAAACTGTCGCACTTGTTGTACCTGTTGTAGAAGCAGTTACATTTGTTGTACTGGTTCCGCCGGTTGAGTTTGTAATTGAGCTGCCGCTAGTGAACGTCGAGCTGAATGTTGTCGCCGTGGTACCCGTTGAAGAACTAGAAACTATTTCGCTTGAGCTGCTTGAGGAGCTCCATGAATTTGACGTTCCGGTAGGATTTGACGATACACTTGTAGACGACGAACTAGAAGAATCCGAATTCCCCGGCGTCGTATGCGTTGAACCTGTTGAGCTGCTTGAACTGTTAGTATTTGTTGAACCAGAAGTTCGAGTCGCCTCAGAATAAGACGTCGCAGTTGACATTGTCATCGCAAACGTACCGCTTGTTGACGTAACAGTTTGAGCTGTCCATGAACTTGAAGAACTTCCTGTGGTCTGACCGGAACTAATAGAAGAATTCGTATTTGTCCATGAAGTCGACCAGCTGCTTCCGGAAGTGAATGTTGTATCTGTAATGCCGCTTGAGGCAGTTGTCCCGGATTTAAGAAGTGATGAGCCCGAAGACCAGTAAGAACGAGTCGTGGCTGTAGAGTTTGAAGTCTCAGCCGAGCCTTTTGTGCTGAACGAATTGGTAGAGCCTGTTGTTTCGCCTGTCTTTGAAGTTGCTTTTGTATTCTGTTTTACTCCAGTTGCAACTGAAATGTAAGACTGTGATGACGAACTGATTGTGTTTCCGGTTATTGTTGAGCCTGAAGTTTTTACAATCGTTGATAACGTTGTTCCTGTTACGGTTGCAGTGCTCATAGTGGTACTAGGAAGCGTCCCGGAACCCGAACTGCTTGACGAAACAGGGTTATACATATCAGTCCCTTGGGTGAGGCCAGACGCTGTGGAAATCGCATTTGTTGCAAAACTGTTTTCAACCGTTGAACCTGTAATTGAGCTGACAATTGTAGAGTAAGAAATCACAACTGAAGCAGAAGTTCCCATCGAACCAGACTGGAAAGTTGACCAGGTAGAACCCGTAGGTCTATTTGTCGTCTGAGCTGTTGTCGAGCCGCTTGTTGAAGGCAGAATGGAAGAAAAACCTGAAGAAGCCGAAGTAGCTGTTGAAACCGTCCCTGAAGTCTGAGTAAATCCGCTATAGGTTGAATAAGACCGCGTAGTGGCACTAGAAACAGTTCCGGAACCATTTCCTCCAGTTGAAGCGCTACTCCAGTTTCCAACATTATTATTGTTGTCACCACCAATCATGACTGTAGAATAAGAGGTATTGGAGGATGAAGCAAATGTATTAACCGTAGAACCAGAACTTAATGTAATACTTGAGCCAGTCGTACCAGTAGAATTTGAAGAAGAATAAGAACTATTTGTGCGCCCGCTCTCGATATTAGATTCATTATACTGTGACGACATCGTCCCTGTCTGCATAGAACCAGAATACTTCGAAACAGTCGAATAACTCGTTGAAACTGTTGTTCGTTGAGTCCCTTCTCCTGCAGTAAGCACAGTCGAAGTGGTCATGGTTGTCCCGTAAATACCGCCGCCTTTTCCTGAGAACGTAGTTCCAGTCGTTTGCCCCGTTATTGTGGCTCCGTTATCATCTCCTACATTACCAGTAACTCCTGTGCTGGCCGAAGGCAGTGTTCCATAGGTTTCATCCGTAAAACCAGTAACGGAAGACCCTGAAGTCTGACCTGAACCATTTACAATCGTTGAGCCAGAATTTTCACCAGAGTTAGCAATAGTGGAACCAGTCGTACCTGTAACTGCTGTTGATGAGACTGTTGAATTTATTGAGTTCGTCGCATTGGTTGTACCAAAAGTCGCATTTGGAAAACTTTGATGACTCGTTACCGTTACCACAGTTTTATCTGTAGATAGAGTGGGTACAGTATAGGAAGGCTGTGTGTCGCCTGTTCTAGTTGAACCGTTCAAATCCGCAGAGCTCGTTGAAGCCAACGTTCCGCCGCTTCCAGTAGAACCAGAAGCAGAACTGTTAATGACATCGGCTTCAGCTTTAACTGAACCAATTGCCTGTACTAAATTTTCAGCTGTCTGTGGCTGGGCCGCAACAAAACCGCCCCCGGCAATCACTGCCAGAGCGCCCGCCGAATAGAGCCAAGTTTTATGGCTCTTCCAGGTTTTATATTGGCCTTGTTTCTCTTCAGTTAATGATCTTTTTAGATGCCGTATCTGTCTATCATGCTTTGGCTGGTAATTTTCAGTCATAGATATTCTCCCATAGTTCTGATTAATTTAAAAAACATAGAACTTTTAAAATTCTGTAAATTATTGATTTATTAAAAATTCACTCTTTACAAGTTTATACTTTTTATTGGATTTTGTAAACCCATAAGTGTATTGTATCTTATAAAACAAATGCATTTTCGTAATTGCAAGAACTTTCAGGTGTTTTATTTGCAGATTAGAGTTGATTAGATATTCAATTAAATTAAAAAACGGCCATATCCATAAATGGAGGTCAGGCAACTTTTTAACATCATCAACCACATTAACAGCCCACCTTTCTAGCCTGAACATCCCATTATAAGAAAATATTTTTACTTGATAATGAAGTACTTATAGAAATAAACTACAGAAAAAGCGTGGATGCAACTTAATGGCAACCACGCTTCTTGACCTCACATTAAAAACAAGAGTTTTCACCCCAAAGGCAATTTTCAAAGCTAGAAATAAAAAAATCCAAAAATCTTTGTGATTTTTGGACTAAAAAATGCCCAGGCAGGGGCTCGAACCCTGGACCCATAGATTAAGAGTCTACTGCTCTACCAACTGAGCTACCTAGGCTAATATCATGAATGCTGAGTGCAACAACTCAACCTCCAAATTTACTTTTTAACTGTGGTAGCAAGGGAAGAAGCTTACGCTTCTCTCATCCAGTATACCTCGAAGCAGTGCTTCGAGCCAACTGAGCTACCTAGGCTAATTTGTAAAAACAACGCCAGGCGCTGCTTTTTCCTCCGGCAGTAGGACTCGAACCTACGACATCATGATTAACAGTCATGCGCTACTACCAACTGAGCTATGCCGGAATAAAGGACTTGGCAACGTTCATATCTTGCAGGAGGCAACCTCCAACTACTTCCGACGCGACAAGACTTAACTGCTGTGTTCGGCATGGGAACAGGTGTATCTCTTGTGCTATTATTACCAAATCTATTTTCAATGTCCACAGACATCGATGGGAATTCTAGGATTCGAACCTAGGACCCCTGCGTTATCAACACAGTGCTCTAACCGACTGAGCTAAACTCCCAAATATATTACTGAGCAATGATTGCTCATTCGTTACCTCTTGATGAAGAATTTCCAGATGGTGTCCATTCCATCTAGCCGCTAAAGCGTCTGATGGCAGGGCAACCGACTGAGCTAAAATCCCATATATATTACTGAGCAATGATTGCTCATTTGTTACCTTTTGATGAAGAATTCACAGATGGTGTCCATTCCATCTAGCCGCTGAAGCGTCTGATGGCAGGGCAAGCAACTGCAACTAAACTCCCATACCAGACTACCCTCGCTTTTCACGATTGCAGAAACATTCCCTCAGAAATGTTCAGCGGGTGACGAGAATCGAACTCGCGACAACAGCTTGGAAGGCTGTGGTTTTACCACTAAACTACACCCGCTAGTTTGTGATTCTCTGTCAAATCTGACAATGGCGCGGGACGGAATCGAACCGCCGACACAAGGAGCTTCAATCCTTTGCTCTACCGACTGAGCTACCGAGCCATATTTTATTGAAGTTGAGCATAAAAAACCAGTGCTCAATATAATTTTTACTGCGGTAGAAGGGAAGATTGCTGCGCAATCCCTATTCACAGACCTCGAAGCAGTGCTTCGACCCGACTGAGCTACCGAGCCATATGGAGCTGACAAACTAACAGAGTAAAGTCTGAAAGTCGGCGCAATCCAACCCCAAATTGCGGGAGGAGGATTTGAACCTCCGACCTTCGGGTTATGAGCCCGACGAGCTACCTAACTGCTCCATCCCGCGATAATTATAATTAACACTTAAAGTGTTAAGGAGGATGTGGGATTCGAACCCACGCACGCTTTTACACGCCTGACGGTTTTCAAGACCGTTCCCTTCAGCCGGACTTGGGTAATCCTCCAAGGCTGTTTTGCCATTTTCGTCATTAACCATTAAAATGTCGCAAATGCCAGCTCGTATTTCCTAAGAAATACTTAATAGTCCGTACGGGATTCGAACCCGTGTTACCGCGATGAAAACGCGGTGTCTTAACCCCTTGACCAACGGACCTTCTATCAAAGCAGTACTTTAATATTCTATCATAATTTTTTGAAAAGTAAAGTAAAAAGTATGCTTTTTCAAGATTTTTTTCAAAAATGTCCGCTATTTCGCTTCATACCAGGTCTTCCCGGTGTTTTCTTCTACTTTGAGCGGCACTCGAAGCAGTGCAGCCGCTTCCATTGTTGTTTTAACGAGCTTTTCAACGCTTTCCAGCTCTTCTTCGGGCACGTCTAGGATAATTTCGTCGTGAACTTGCAGCAGCATTCTGGCCGCATATTTACCCTCTGTAAGGGCCAAATCCAGGTTAATCATGGCCACTTTCAGAATGTCTCCGGCGGAGCCTTGGATAGGCGCATTGATGGCTTGTCGCTCGGCCGCCTGGCGAACGGCGTAGTTTCGCGCGTTGATGGTCGGCAGTTTGCGGCGGCGGCCGTACATGGTCGTGACGTAGCCGGTGTTCTTGGCTTCCCGCTTGGTTGTTTCGATGTAACTGGCAATTTCTGGGTAGCGCTCGAAATAGGTGCGGATGATTTGCGCGGCCTCTTTGTTGCCGATGCCCAGACGGCGCGCGAGTCCGTACTCAGTTTCTCCGTAGGAAATACCAAAGTTGACCGCTTTAGCCGAACGGCGCTCATTGGCCGTGACATCTTCTGCTCTGGCAATGTCAAACACACGCATGGCCGTGGCCGTGTGGATGTCCTCGTCGTTCTCAAAGGCAGCAATCAGGCTCGGGTCTTTGGTAATATGGGCCAGCACACGAAGCTCAATCTGTGAATAGTCAGAGCTCAGCAGAACGCATCCTTCGCTCGGCACAAAGGCTTTGCGAATCTTGCGGCCTTCTTCCAGACGTACGGGAATGTTCTGCAGATTCGGCTCAACCGACGATAAACGGCCGGTCTGCGTCAAATCCTGGACATAGCGGGTATGAATTTTGCCGTCTGCGGCAATCTGCGGAATCAAGCCCTGTACATAGGTTGACTGAATCTTGCTGATTTGGCGGTATTCCAGAATTTTGGCCACGATTTCATGCTGCGGCGCGAGCTCTTCCAGCACGTCAACGGCGGTCGAATAGCCGGTTTTTGTCTTCTTGCCGTGGGGTAGGCCAAGCTGTTCAAAGAGAATGTCGCCAAGCTGTTTGGGCGAATTCAGGTTAAAATCGGTGCCGGCCATTTCGTAAATTTCTTTGGTCAGATTGGACAGGCGGGCTTCGTTTTCGTTGCCGATTTCATAGAGTGTCTGGGCTTTGACGGCAATGCCGGTCATTTCCATTTTGGCCAGCACTTCGGCCAATGGGAGCTCCATGTCGGTCAGGAGCTGCAGCTGGTCGTTCTCTTCGAGCGCATCCAGCAGCGGCTGTTTGGTTTCGGCTAGCACTTTGACTTTGCGGGCCAGGTGCGTGAACAATTCTTCGTCAAATGGAACGGCGCGCTTGGCGCCTTTGCCGTAGACTTCGTCGTCGCTCGCCAGGTATTTCTGGGCATAGAGGCGCGCCAGTGTGGCAATCTGGTTGTCTTCTGTTGTGCTGACCAGGTATTTGGCCAGCATGCTGTCAAATTCGGCCATTTCCGGTTTCACGTCGAGTCTGCTCAGCAGCACGCAGTTTTTCTTGTAATTGTATGTATTTTTGGGGAATTTGAATGTCTGCAGCAGCTTGAGATTTTTTGAAACGTACTGCTGCTCGGCATTGCCCCAGGCAAAGGCGGCAATCGGCTCGCGGTGGTAGTTCTCGCCGAGGATTTCCATGTAAAAGAAGTCTTCTGGCTGGACTTGCGCATTCTCCGTGATTTCTGTCCAGTTCACAGGGATGTCTTCCTGCGCCACTGAGACTTTCTCCTCAGAAAAGTCTTCGTAAACTTGCTGAGGCTTGACCTCAGCTTTTCCGCCCAGAAAATCGGCTTTGAACTTCACGAAACCGAGCTCGTCATAGAGCGCGAGCAGCTCTTCGCGTTTCGGCCCGACGTAGGCAATGTCGTCGAGTCCAATCTCTATCGGGCTTTTCGTGTCGATGGTGGCCAAAGTCCGCGCCAGATAAGCTTTTTCCTTGTCGGCAATGATGTTTTCTTTCATCTTGCTTGGCTTCATGCCGTCAACGCCCGCGTAAAGGCCGTCCAGCGAGCCGTACTCGCCCAGGAGCTTCAGCGCGGTCTTCTCGCCGACTTTCGTGATGCCGGGGTAGTTGTCGGAGTTGTCGCCCATCATGGCTTTAAGGTCGATAAACTGGTCAGGATTGAGGCCCATTTTGGCCTTCAGATAGGCAGGTGTGAAGGCCTCGAACTCGGCCACGCCTTTCTTGCTGATTTCAACCGTCGTGTTGGCATCGGCCAGCTGAATCATGTCCTTGTCGCCGGTGACAATCGTGACCGACCACTCTTCGTTTTCGGCCATTTTGTCCAGCGTCCCGATGATGTCGTCCGCCTCGTAGTTGACCAGCTGGTAGTGCTTGATGCCCAGGCGCTCAATCATGTCCTTGATGAAAGGCAGCTGCTCGCGGAATTCGTCCGGCGTCTTGCTGCGCCCGCCCTTATAATCGGCGAACATCTCCGTGCGGAAGGTCGTCTTGCCCGCGTCAAAAGCCACCAGCACGTGCGTTGGTTTGAGGCGCTGCATCAGATTAGTCAGCATCAGGTGGAAGCCGTAAATCGCGTTCGTGTGCAGCCCGCTCGGCGCCACAAAGCGGTCCAGCGAGTTATAAAGCGCAAAGAAGGCACGGAAGGCCACAGACGAGCCGTCTATCAGTAATAAATTGTTTTTTGACATATCCTAATTATAGCAGACAAATGGTAAAATGAAGTATGCTTTATATTTTACTCGACATTGACGGGACGATTCTGCCGGCGCACACGGATAATCCCGAGCGGGCGACCCTCGAAATTAAGCTCGGCCTGGCCGAAAATGAGTTTCCGCTTTGTTTTTATGCTGACATCATTCAGGCTCTAGCCGACCTGTCGCATCGACCCGACTGCGAGATTGTCATGTGCACTTCCTGGGACGAGACCTCTCTGGAAATCGCAAAGCTGCTGGACATTCAAGCAAGCAGCTATATGACCTTCATTTCCGAAAATCCGGAGCATTGGTACAAATGGGACAGTATTGTTCATTTCTGCCAGACGCATCCGAAAAATCGGGTAATCCTCTGTGATGACCTGGCCAGCCGCGAAAACACGCCGCGCCCGAGGCCGAAAAACTTGGTCAAAATCCTTCAGCCCGACCCACGCAAAGGACTGACAATGCGGGATTTGAAGAAAATTGAAAAACTCGCGGCAAGAAATGACTGAGCTCTGAAAAAACAAAAAACACGCGCCAACGCGCGCATTTCCTGCTTTTCTATCACAAATCTATCAATAATTCTTAGTTAACAAAGAGAAGAGAGACCTGTCATAACAACATTTATAGCAGTTTAACAATTCTTTTTCTATAAAGAATCTATCAATACCCTTGTATTTCTATCAATAATTTTTGAATTTCAGATCTGAAGCAAGTTGTTTAATCGTGGCAATTTGCTGTTCCAGGCTCTGCTTAATCCGATATTGTGTGCTTCGCTTATTTCCTAGAGTTTCGATATAGCCTTTATTCATTAATGAATTCAAAGCCTCTCTTACATAATAAACCGACAAATCCGTTTTCTCAATAATCTCCTTACGCGAGATAGGTAGTGTCTCCTTAGTCAATAATCTCAATATGACAGCTTCATGCTCATCCAAATCGGCAGCAGCAACAAAGTCTATTGCCCATATTCTCAAAACTGTTTTTTCTGAGTCAGATTCAATCGATGGAAGTTTAAAATTTGCCTTTTGAGCTGCATGAAATATCTGCTCGCCGCCAGTCCCGGCTAACTCCCCAAACCCCATAAGTTTAAGCAGCTTTGAAATAACAGGATTCCTAGTTTTAGAGTCATTTGTGGTAAAGAAATTCTCAATCGGAATTTTCATTGTTCCCGCATTACTAAAATCAAAATAGTCCCAGAAAACATCAATCACTTCATGTTCCTCAGAAAAGTAATCCGAATGCATCACTACATTCAGCAAAGCCTCACGTAAAGCCACCTTAAGTAAGTCTCCAACCTCTATCCGCGCTTGCTTCTCGTCCAGTATAAAAGGGTTCTCTGGAATACTTTGCAAATAGTCATAACTCCGCACAAAAAACTGATACACATTCAAGTCGTCATTGAATGTTGAAATACGATTCCGCCAACGTTCGTCAGATCTTCTATCAAATAAATCCATTTGAAAATGCGGAAAGTTTTGAAGAAGTGGAAAACTCTTTCCGAAAAATAATAATCCACCTGCTGTAATTCCCACCTGCCCGGACTTTCTATCCGTGGCAATCACCCCAATTTTCTCAAGAAATTCCGTTAGAGAAAAGCTTTGATAGTGTTCAAACTTTGGATTTGCCTCAACTCTGCGACGATAATCATTAATTGAAGTTTTATCTAAATCATCAACGGAATAGTTACACAAGACATCAACATCAAGCTCGTCAGACTGGTGACGTATTAACGATTTTAGTTCCTCATCCTTAGCAATTTTATCGCTTGATCCCACGCGAATGAATGGAACCATTACTTTTGAATCTTTTATCCTGACAAGAACCGGCTTCTTATTGTCTGGTGCTTCTGCAACACTAATTTTAATAAAAGATTTCCCGCTTGGGGTTCCCTGTATTACAAAAGATTCAACTGAGTTGTAAGATAACACATTTGGGTCTGTTAGTTGCTGGCTCAAGATTTCCTCTTGCCTTTGTGGATTGTCAATTCCCTCTACAGGATAGTGCTTCTTCCCTTTAGTATCCATTTTTTCACCCACGCCTAGGAAAATAATGCCACCTTTGGTGTTAGCAAATGAACTAATACTTTCGAAAAGCGATTTGGACAGCGAAGTTTTTGAAGATTTGTATTCAATCACATCCGACTCGTCAAGAATCATATTTTCTTCTTTATTGTAATCTATTTGTTTAGCTATGATTTTCACCCACTTTCAAGTTTAGTTTATCAACTAACTTGCAGTATCTATGTTTATTATACTGTAAAAAAGTTGAAAATAATAGTCTAACTTCTATAAGCGGTCTGATTCTCATAAAGCAAAAAATACGCATTTAGGAGGATGCGTATTTCTTGTTTAGGAGTAATTTATGAAAAAGTTTTTTTGAAGTGTTAGGAGTCACTTCTTTTAGGAGTATGTTTGTATTATAAAGCAGCTTCCTTAATTTAATCTAAACATTTGCTTAAAGTTTGCTTAAATTATTTTACGGGTGTCTGGTAAGGGAGGATTTCCGTGCTGACGCCGACGTTTGTGGCAAAGGCCCAGCTTTGTTTATCAAGTACAGCCAGATTTTCTGTACGCCCTGTCAAAATGACACCGGAAAATTTCGCTTTTTCGAGTGTAGGATATTTTTTAACCATTTCCTTTGCGTCCTCTCCTGGATAGAAATCGTCAGTACTACTTCTGTCATCCTGGCTCTTAACTTGAGGGACAAAAATCTTATCGTAGGAGTCTGTCGCCAGCTTGCCCGTCGGATTCCCATTTTCATCCGTGTCGCTGGCAAGGCCATAATAAGTACCAACGGACGCTTTAATATTGCTCGGGTCACTCACGCCAAGCCAGTACCAGTTAAGCATCAGGTTCAACGGAATCATTTTCTGAATTTCTGCATAAGTATAGGGTTTGTCAAATGTAAGCGCGACTTCCGACAAGTGGTTGGGGAGTTTGGATAGCGTCTGAGCTTCATGCGTCGGTTTCAAGCCATAGAAGGCTTTGCTCTGATAGTCTGCCTTTGACAGGAAGAAACTAGCGATTTTCTGGTTTGTACCTTGCGTATAATAGCCATTGTTCTGGAAAACTGGCGAAACACTCTGATAGTGGTAGCCATCGTTGCTTGAACCAAGTGTTCCGATGTGCCAGTCAAAGTCCTGCCAATCCACTCGATAACCGTCAATATTTTTGAAGGTATCAGCATGAAGATTCGAGCTGAAGGCACCATAAGCACTAATGACAAGGTTATTATTCCTGACATTAGGTGACTGTATTGTTAAAAAAGTCTGTGCCTGTTTGCTTGACTTAAGGAAGGCTTTTTCCATCCACTGGGCATTAATCGTCAGGGCTGCACCCGCAAGCAGCACCACAACTGCCCCGGCAATCCAGGCGGTCAGTGCCCAGCGCTTGGTTTTCGTGCGTCTGGCCAACTGCTTAAAGTTTGTGTTTAACTGCTGCGTTGCCTCATCACTTTCTGCCAGGGCTGCTTTTTTCTCATGGATACGACCGGCAATTCTGCTGATTAGCCATGCCAGCCCGAAGATGACGGCGCTAACGACCAGGTAGGCGCCAAAGAGCATGAGTAGTCTTATCATTTTATTTCCTCTTTCTCGATTAGTTTTTGTAGTTTTTTCCGCGCCCGGAAGAGGTCGACTTTTGCCTTGCTGAGGCTGATGTTGCGCTCTTGTGCAAGGATTTTTACGGATTTGTTTTCGTAGTAATAGGCGTGAAGCAGCTTTTCTTCCTTGGGTTTGAGGCGTTTCATCAGCTGCGTGAGGCTGAATCGGCTGGTTTCTTCCGCGGGTGTAAATGTCTGCAAGTCCCGTCCCAGCTGCTCCATCAGTGCACGGTAATGCTGCCGCCGGCGGTACTTGTCAATATAAGTTCGGATGGATGTCCGATACATCCAGGCCCTGAGCTTCGCCGGGGCGATGAATATGTCCAGTTCCAGAATTTTGACGAATGTGTCCTGCACCGCATCCTCAGCGTCCTGCGGCTGCGAGCCTCGAGAGATGAGATACTTCGTGATTTCAACGGCATACTGCGTCACGTCAGCTTCGTAGTCTTCTAGTTTCACAAAATCTCCCTTCTCCCGATTTCTCCATTCACCTATATAACGAATAAAAATTGATTTGGTTACAAAATTATAACAAAAAAATCAGCTTTGAGAATCTGATTTTTTTCCTTTTTTTATCAACGGGCAGGACTGCCCTTCACGTTAAAATGGACAATTTCTCTGAGCAAAGCCGCCAGCTCCTCGTCTGGATAATCATACGGAACCTGAATGGCTCCCTTCGAGAATTTTAATCCTCTGGCCTCTAAAGCCCGTTTATTCTCTGCAATGTAGGCCGCCTGCGGATAAATTCCCAGGTGTTTCGCAGTTGGTGCGGCATAGATAAAGACCTTGCCGTTTTCACGCGCCCAGGCCGGCATGCCATAAGAAATCTTCTCCATCGCCTGCGGATAGACTGCTAGAACCTGCTCGCGCACAAAATTCATCAATTCGGAATGCGCGGCCGTTTCGGCGAAATAATCAGTAAAATTCATAAACTGATTTTAACACAAACTTTATTGAAAAGCACAAAAATGACCGAAAAATATAAAACACCGCCTGCACTGTTCAGCACTGGCGGTGTTTGGCATTCATTCGGGCAGCCTGCACTGTTCAGCACTGGCTACCCTTACCTTTAATTTATTGTAACAAGGCTAGCGCCGAAAGTCAAGCAAATCATTTATCCGAAATACTACAAATCTTCCGCAATTGTCAGTAACTCGTCTGCGATATCGACATTCATCGTCAGACGCATTTGGCGCAGCTCAGCGAGTGTTTTCCACTGGGCTTTTTTGGCGAATTTTTTCTCGGCTTCGTCAAAGCCTTGGTCTGAAATTTCGCCGCCTGTAATTTCTACCGTGTAAAAAATCAGGAGGCTTTGCTCGGAGATGTCATAGTCTGGGTCGTGGTAAAAACTGTCGTAAATCGCAAGCAACTGGCCATTTTCAACCGTAAGCCCTGTCTCTTCAAAGAACTCGCGCTTCAGTGTTTCGTGATGTGTCTCGCCGGCTTCTCGGGTGCCGCCGGGGAAGTTGTAGCCGTCATATTGGGGCAGTATCAGGACTTTTTCGTCGTTTTTGGCGATTCCGTAGACGTGGACACTTTGTGATAAATTGTCTACGCTGATTGTGTATTCTTTGCCGTAGACGTCTGTGGCTGTGATTTTTTTCATCGTTTTTACACACTTTCTGATTTTTGTTCATCTTCCTTTATGTGTTTATCAAAGAAGTTGACGAGCATTGCGATAACAAAGAGTACCATCACGACCATAAAAACTTTCTGCAGGGCCGACAAGGTGATATTTTCCAGTGCATGCAGCCGACTCGCTGTCAGCGTTTGATGTACGGCTGTGCTGATGAAATTATTGACATCATCGTAACGAATGTCCGAATAACGGGACAGCTGTCCATTCACGCCCAGTGAAAACGCGAGTCCGTAGATGCCCGTCATGAGTGCCTGTCCCAGAGTTCTCGCCAGCACAATCATCGAAGAGGACACGCCGACATTTTCCTTGGGCACCAAATCCTGCGCCAGCAGCGTATTTGTCGTGATGATAACCCCGGCGCTGGCGCCTGAAATGGCCGAAATCACGTAGAAGAGCGCCTGCGGGAAAGAGGTGCTTGAAAAGATGACTGGTAGATAAATCAGGATGAAAATACCGAGGAAAAACAGCGACAGTCTTCTGGAGCTGAACTTTTTGAGCAGGCTGCCGACGAAAAATGAGGCGACAGTCCACATGACGGAGGCCGGCGTGATGGCAACACCCGCCAAATAAGCCGGTGTCCGGTATATTGACTGCATCCAGATGGGAAAATAGACTTGGTAAGCAATGATGACGCCCGATATTAGAAAAGTCGTCAAAATCTGAGCTGAGAATGAATAGTTTTTGAACAGGCTGAACTGTATAATGGGGTCTTTGGCTCTTTTCTCTGTGTGAGCAAAGAGTGCAAAGCTCAAGATGCAGACCAGAAATTCGATGCCTTCATAGAGCCAGTTAATGGAGTCGCCGCTGAGTCCCTGGAAAATCAGCAGGAGCATGAGCAGCGTCACAGCTAGAGCAAATATTCCTAGCAGGTCGATTTTTGTTCTGACAGCTGTTGCTTGTTTTTTCTCGTCATAGGCATACAGAGTGAGGAAAAGGGTGAGGAGTCCGAGTGGTACGTTGATGAAGAAAATCCAGTGCCAGTTAAGAAAATCTACAATATAGCCGCCCAAAAGCGGGCCGCCTAAAGCCGAGATTGCCCATGCGGTATTATTCAAAGCGAAGACACGCGCCCGCTCTTCAAATTTGAACAAATCGGCAATAATTGTAAAGGTCAGCGGCATCACGGCTCCTGCGCCGACTCCCTGGATAAAGCGGAAGAGAATCAGGAAGCTCATGCTGGGCGCAAAGCCGCACAAGAAGGAACCCAGGATGAAAAGTGCAAGACCGAAAAGAAAAATCGGCTTGCGCCCAATTCTGTCTGAAAGTTTTCCGTAAATCGGCGTTGTGATAGCCGTGGTCAGGAGGTAGGACGCGAAGACCCAGCTTTGGATGGAGAGGCCGTGGAGTTCGCTGATAATCGTCGGCATGGCGGTTGTTACGATTGTTGTCTCGATGGAGGTCATGAAGGTTGCGACGAAGATGGCGACTAGAATAAGTTTTCTTTTAAATAGCATTTATTAATTATAGCACATCCGCGGCACGCGTTTGTTTGGAAGCGCTGCCGGCCACACACTTTCATACACAAAAAATAAGAACCAGACTGATTCTCATTTTTTCTGCTCTTTTTGTTATACACTCGAACAAAAACCTTGCTATAACAAGTTTTTCAGGCATTCGCAACGTTATGATACACTTTCTGCACATCGTCATTGTCTTCCAGCGCCTCAATCAATCCCTCGAAGACCTCAAGGTCCTCCGGATTCAGCTCGACCTCGCTCTGCGGAATCATTTCCAGCTCCGTTTCAGCGAATTCTTCGATACCGTTTGCGCGCAGCGCTTCAATCGCCTTGTGCAGGTCTGTCGGCTCTGTGTAAACGATGATGTTGCCCTCTTCTTCAGAGACATCACGCACATCAACCTCGGCGTCAAGCAGCTGCTCAAGCACTGCGTCAGGGTCGGTGCCCGCAAAAACAATCACGCCTGTATTGTCGAACATGTAGCTGACAGCGCCCTCACCTGCAATATTGCCGCCGTTTTTGTGGAAAATCGTGCGGACGTCGGCAATTGTGCGGTTGACGTTTGACGTCAGCGTTTCACAGATAATCATCGAGCCGCTTGGCCCGAAGCCCTCATAGCGACCGTCTACGAAGGTTTCGTCTGATTTGCCTTCGGCTTTTTTGATGGCGTTGTCAATGACGTGTCTTGGTACCTGCGCCTGCTTGGCTTTTTCAATCGTGAATTTGAGCAGGCTGTTGGCCTCAGGCTCAGCTGAGCCGCCGCGTTTCGCAGCTACATAAATTTCTACGCCGAATTTCGCGTAAACCTTAGAGTTTGCGCCGTCTTTGGCTGTTTTCTTTGCGACAATATTTGCCCATTTACGTCCCATTGGATAATACCAGCTCTGCTTTGTCCGAAAACAAGGCAGAACCCACTGCAGTTTCCTGCAATGTTCCTTTCTTTGAATTGAATACTATAGTTGTACTGCGGATTTTCCGCATATTTTCTTGAATATTATAACATAAAAGCTACAAGATAAGCGGATTGTCATCCGACCCGTCATCATCAAACTTCATCCGGAAAAGCTGCCAGGCAGCGAAAATCCAGGCAATCAGCGGCACGGCAAGGTTGAACCAGGCAAAAATACCCGAGATAATCAGTAAAACACCGGTGCTTATTGACTTCCCGTGTTTCGGCAGATTGATAAAAAATATCACGCCAAGAATAAACGCAGCAATGCTAATCAGGCCCAAAATAACCGTCAGCGGAATTGAAAAAGCATTCGCCGCATGCAGACCGCTCGTCTTATAAATGATATTGGCGCCGAGAAGGTTGATAAGCTCAATGACGACGCCTGCAACCGACAGGATGGCCGCCCATTTCACAAGTTTTCTAATTGTTGAGATTTTCATAAATAAAGTCTACTCCTTTAATTGCATTCGCGCAAGCGCTCGGCTTTCAAAACCTAAAGGTCAAGTTCCATCAAATAAACCGGATTCGCGCGGCTGTCGAGCGATTTCGTCTGTTTGAGGACTTTATAGCCTTGGCTTCGCCAAAACTTCAGAGCCCTCGGGTTGTTCTCCAGAACACCCAGGCGGAGCTTTTCATAGTTTTCCTGCCGGGCCTTCCGGATGATTGACTGATGAACTTGATTGCCTGTATTCTGCCCCCGAGCAGCCGGAACCAGCAGTAAAAGCCCCAGAAACAGGGTTCCCTTCACAGGATAATTTTCAGCCAAATCGACCAGACCAACCAGCTGGCCAGCTTTATAGACACCTAAGGTCCGTTTGTCCGCATAGGTTTTCCCCGGCGGCAGCGCATCAAAAAATTCCTTAGCGCTTGCTAACGCATCAAAATCCGCGCCGTCCTCTAAGCGCGCATAATCTTCAGCCGCTTGCCAGACATCTGCAACCTCGCGCAGCTGCGAGCGGTTAAGTGCTTTCAGTTCCATATTATCGGCTTTCTACTGTATGCCTGCTCAGGAATCCCCGGATTTCCAAGCCGATAAACCTCGTCGGCACGCTGAGTCAGCGCATCCCAGGGAAATTGACCGATTCGCGTCACGACAGGAGTTTCGTTTTCGCGGGCTTGCGCCAAAATGCTCTGTCCTTTGGAGCTGAAGCCGAGTACGTGTATCGGCTCAGGCAAGCTGAATTCCCGCGGAATATCCAGCAGAATGTAAGCCAGCAGACGCCTGATATGCCCCTTAGTATAGCGTTTTGTGTACACTTGCTCAATCAGCTCAGATAAATTAGACGAAGTCTTGATATATGTCTTGATTCGGTTGGACAATTCCTCATTTACCTGGTAAATGTCCATTAAATCTTGTGAAACAGTGATTTTGTAGCGCAGCAGCTCCCAGAAATCATTCCACGAAGTCTTTGGCGCCTTTTCCAGCAGCGGCCATGTATTCTTCGGAACAAACTTTTCCGCCTGGGAGAAGTTCTCTCGGATTGCCGTCGCACTGGCGATTTCACCCCCCAAGCCCAACTCCGTAGAATTATAACTCGTCTGCCTCCGAACCGTTCGCAGCTGGATGCCCGTCCCCGCTGCCGCTTTTGCGTAAGCCAGTCCGAGAATATGATTCGGCGTATTGCCGTCAAACTGGACATTTGCAAAATGTGCCCAGGCCTTCTCCGCCTTAAGCGGATAAGACATGAGTTCCGGCAGTTCATCCATGAAAGCCGCCATTTCATCTGCTTTTTCGGCATAAATCCCGGAAATCTTCTGATAATCAAGTTCTGACTCACTACCGAAAAGAATTTCGTCCACACCCAAGCGCTGCAGAATGTTCACTGCGCCTTGCCCGAAAAAATCTGCGCCCTGCAGGGCGCTCATCAACGGCAATTCCACGACGAGGTCGGCTCCGCTTGCTAAAGCAGCTTCAGTCCGCACCCATTTGTCCACGAAAGCCGGCTCGCCGCGCTGCATCCAGTTTCCGGACATCACGATTACTTTTGTCCTGTCGCTGCCGGCCGCTTCCAGCAAGAGTTTATGTCCATTATGGAAAGGATTGAATTCTGCGATGATTCCTGTCACTCCGCTCATCAATTCTGCCTGTCCTTCTTTTTGCAGACGAAGAACCAGCGGGCACTGTCGGCCGCAGGCCTTTTATCCTCAAAATCCGCAAAAACCTGCAGCTCCGAAAATTTGGACAATGCAGACTTAAATGTATCGATTTCGTAGGTTCGCTCGACATGCAGCTCGTCTTTTCGTACAAACTTTCCGTCAGTGTCCTTATCCCTGATGAAAAAGCTCAGCTGATGCTCGACGGAATGCGGCTGCTCGCCCTTGTAGGAATCCCAGAGAAAAGCGAAATCCTCCTCGTTTTCGTGATAGGCGTAGCCGGGGAAGACCTCGTCCACTTGATAGGTCGAGTGTACGTCAAAGATGAAGGTGCCGCCGTCGCCCAGCAACTCGTAAACACCGTCAAAGGTCTGCTTCAGCTCGTCCAAATCGGCTAAATAACAGAGCGAATCCGAATAGCAGGTCACGGCATCAAACTTCCCAAAAGGCGGCAGATAGCGCATGTCACCCTGCATCCAGGCGATTTCCACGCCGGCTTTTTGCGCCTTCGCCGTCGCAAGTTTCAGCATGTCCTCTGAAATGTCCAGCGCCGTGACATCATAGCCTCGCTTGGCCAAACGCACAGATAAAGCGCCAGAGCCGCAGGCCAGCTCAAAAATCGAATGAGCCGTCTTCGGCAAATGCCGCTCTGTAAAGGCCAGCCAGTCATCATAGAGCGACTGGTCCATCACTTGGTCATAAACTTTTGAAAAATCCTCGTAAAATACCATGTTGAATTTATTTTAACATTTTATCATGACTTTTTCTTAAAACCGCGCAAGGCACGCAGGGCGTAGAAAATCGAAACCGTGTCGACCACTTCCTGGAAAAGCGCGCCGATGGTCGCTGGAATCAGTCCAGTTGCCGCAATCAGCATCAGAATCACACAGATAAAGATACCGATGAGTACCGCCTGTTTCGCAATCGCCATCGTGTCGCGGCTGATTCTAATCGCCGTCGGAATCGACTCCAGGTCGTTTTTCAGCAGAATCATGTCGGCGGTCTCGCTGGCGACCGTGTTCTCGCCCAGCCCCATGGCAATGCCGACATCGGCCAGAGCCAGAGCAGGCGCGTCATTGACACCGTCGCCGACCATGATGCTCGGTTTTTCCGCAGCCGACTTGACCAGCGCCAGTTTCTGCTCCGGCAGGAGCGACGCGTGAACGTCCGTGATACCGACTTCTCCAGCAATGTTATCCGCGATGGTCTTGTTGTCGCCCGTCAGCATGGTGATGCTTCTGAGCTTGAGCTTCTTCAGCTCAGCCATGACAGACTTGGCATTCGAGCGCAGCTGGTCAGAAAAGTTGACCTGGCCGATGAACTGGTCGTTTTTCGAGACATAAAAGGCCGTTGTGACCGCATTTTCTGTCGCATTCGCGAATTTTGCACGGCCGATTTTAATCGTCGCGCCGTCAATTTCCGCAGACACGCCAAGGCCCGGCGCCTCCGTCAGATTCGAGAGCGGACGCGGCTTGACGCCCTTTTCCTCGGCATAAGTCACAAAAGACTTGGCCAAAATATGCCCCGAGGAATTCTCCACAGAATAAACCAGCTCCTCCAGCTCCGTTTCGCTGGTGCCTGCCTCCGGCAGAATGTCAGAAACTGCCAGCTTACCGCTAGTAATCGTGCCCGTCTTGTCAAAGAAAATCGACCTGGCTGTCGCAAGCTTTTCAATAATCGTGCCGTTTTTGATTAAGACGCCGTTTTTGGACGAACGTGACATGCCTGAAACAAAAGCAATCGGTGCAGCCAGAATCAGCGGGCAGGGACTCGCCACCACCAGCACCTGCGCAATGCGGACAGGATTCTTCGTTATAGCAAAAGCCACCCCGGCGATAACATATGCAGCAATCGTGAATGGAATCGCATAGCGGTCCGCCAGACGAACAAAATGCGCCGGCTGAGACTCCGCTTCCTTGACCAGACTCACGATTTTCTGCAGCTGTGAATTGGCCGCTTCTTCAGTCGTCCGGACTTCAATGGCCGTGTCAGTATTGATGGAACCTGACAGAATCGTGTCACCTTTGGACAGTTCGTATGGTTTTGTCTCGCCGGTTACTGAGGCCTCATCGAGCGTGGCATGCTCTGAGAGCAATATGCCATCGATGGGGATGACTTCCTGGGGCTTAATCAGCAGGGTTGAGCCGATTCTGACACTGTCGAGCTCGCTGTCTGTGACTTTTCCGTTCAGCGATTTTACATGGGCGATATTCGGCGATTTCTGTAATAAATTCGTTAATTCGCGATGGGCCACACCTGCTGCGTAATCTTCTAAGGATTCGCCGCCGACCAGCATCACGATGATAATCAGAGACGCCCAGTACTCACCTACCAGGAGGGTCGCAATAATAGCGGTAATCGCCAGCAGGTCTACTCCATAGGAGCCCGAGCGAAGCGTTTTGACCATGCCGACAAACATCGAAAGTGCAAGAATCGAACCAGCAATCGTCACCACGACCCGCGCGGCCAAAGGCTGCCCGAAAACGAACTGCGCCAGGAGCGCGACCGCAGCCACAACGAATGTAATCACCAATTTCTGCCAATTCTTCATACTGATAATTGTATCAAGTTTTCAGGCTCCGCACACTAAATAAGCCTGTCAAGAATATTGGACAAATCATGCCACTTGCAAATCTCGGAAGTTTTTGCTATTATATTTAGGCATATATTTTGTGTAAATATTTGAAATTAAAATCTAAAAAGGAGTCTATAAATGGCTGTACCAGCACGTCACACCTCTTCGGCGAAGAAAAACCGCCGTCGTACACATTACAAACTGACTGCACCAACTGTTTCTTTTGACGAAACAACTGGTGATTATCATCATTCACACCGCGTTTCTTTGAAGGGTTACTACAAAGGCCGCAAAGTCACTAAGGCTTAAGAAAGGGGGCTCACATGCGCGTTAATATTATGCTTGAGCACAAAGAGTCTGGCGAGCGTCTTTACCTCACTCAGAAGAACAAACGTAACACGCCTGATAAACTTGAGTTGAAGAAGTATTCTCCAAAACTTAAGAAGCATGTTATTTTTAAGGAAGTTAAGTAAAAAGCGCCAACAGTGCGCTTTTTTCATTTGTTTTGTGATTATTACCCCATTCTCCGAAAATCATCTAACCGTATAACCCCAGAAAAATCATCTGAAGAAGCTTTGTATTTGTCAAAAAACTCTAAATCAATCTCCAGCAGCAAGCTCAGAAACTCAAGTCGAATCCTCTGCTCTTGCAAAAGTTCCTGTAAACTAATCAAATTACTTGTAAACAGCGTGTCCAGTATGCTTTTTATTTTTGCAGGTCTTTTGATTGGAATTTGTCTGTCCAAGGGTTCTACTGTTTTATAGCTTTTATACTTGCTATTTAAGAGCCGATAAAAATAACTGTTTTCTGACTGGCTCAAGTAGCCCATTTTGTAGGCGCGCATTTCTAAAGCCTGAATCGACACGTTGTACTTCTCTTTCAGCAGCAAGTAGCTTTCCGGATTACTGAATTTATTCCGAACGAGACTTGTAAAATCTTTCTTGAAGTCTTCTTCGGGTAGCAGGAAATCGGCCGCGAATTGATTGGCTTCGTATTCTTTTTGCTGATAATCATATTTATTAAGTTCATCAAAGTCAACATTTTTGTGCAGCAATAGATGGCCTAACTCGTGCGCAAGGTCAAAATTACGGCGTACTGCCGACTTTCCTCGTCCGAGAACGATATACGGTGTGTCGTCTTTTGTCCAAAGACTATAGGCGTCTGCCTCTCCATTTATCAAGCGTTCTAAGATATTAATTCCCGAAAGCTCTAGTTTGTACAATAAATCGCTGTTATTGCCGGAGATTGAGAGTTTCGCCCTTGCCATATGGGCAATCTCAGCAATTCCTCTCTCTTTTTCGGCAATGTCATTTTCCAGTTCATAAAATATCCAATTCGGCGCGATTAAAAAGCTTTCAATGTATTGCACAAAAGAATGAACTTTGTTCAGATATGCTTCTTGGATTTTTATTGACTTTTTTGAGGTGATATCTGCATTTCGGAAGGCAATTCTCGCGGTATCAATGGATTGCAGCGAAGTTTCCTCTTGAAAATAAGACAAATCTACCTTGAAAATATTCGCGAGACTAAATAGAGTCGGATTTATTTTCGGCTCATTCTTGTTTGTCTCGAACTGCCAAATGGCCTGTTCTGTTAAATCCAGCTTTTCGGCAAGTTCTGCTCGGCTGAGTCCATACAAAAGTCGCAGCTCAGTCAGTTTTTCTCCGTTGAACATCATTTTTTCCAGTCTAAGCAAACCTTAGTTTGCTTTCTTTTTCCGGAATCTCATAAGGGAATACTGGAAGCTCGACATCAGTCGATTCTACCAGCTCCTGAATCTCCTCATCTTGTATCGGCGCAACGATAGAGCTATGAATGTACTCCGAAAGGTCCTGTACTTCTTGTATTATTCTTTCGATGCTGTCAAGGACTGTAACAGCAAAATGGTTAATCTGTTTATTGACATCTGTTTCATAAACAATTACAAAGAACTCGCTGAATTCTGCCTTAGCCTTTAAAAGATTAGGCGCATTTTGCAATGAGAACAAATCCAACTGAATATTCCCCTTCTGCGTCGTTTTACCTGACTTCCATTTTGCAACAAAATCATCGCTAATCTTTGACAACTCCACCAAATACTCACTCGACTTAGTCGGCGAAAATGTCTGATTAAGACGATAACCGTTTTTGATGAGGAGCAGCACTTTCCCTAACTCAGGAAGCGGGCTGGTGAATTTCAAATATCCCCATGACTCGCCTGCTCTATCTTTCGTATATTCTTCAATAAAATCAAGATTAGCCTTTGCGAAAGCATCATCAATATGATTAGAGCGCGTCCATGCATAACCGTCCGACACAGCCATTTCCCTCTTCTTTGTCAATCTTTCCTGTAAATAGCTGTTATAGCCTTTCAAGATTGTGTCAACGATTGCCTGACTTTGTTCTGCTGTGAAAATCGCCATCCTTGTCCCCCAGTGTTTTCTATTTATTATAACAAAAAAAATAAAGTAAACACTACAAAAATAAAGTATTTTTTAAAGCCAAAATTTTAATCCACTATTTTTGACAAAACAATATTTATTTGATATTATTTTAATATCAAATAAAAGGAGTTTACCATGAACAAAAAAGATATCATCGAAAAAGAGTTACAACCTATAAATGGTTTTGTTGTCCTGTTTCTGAGCATCATTTTGTTTCTGACCCTGCCACTGGGAATTGTTCTGCTGGTTCAGGCTCAGAACGCTCTGAACATCACACTCTTTACAGCCTCTATCATCATCTCCTGTGTCTTTGCTCCGATTTTGTGGGCGGGCTTGAAGTCAGTCCGGCCAAATGAAGCACGCGTTCTGACATTATTCGGCAGCTATTACGGGACGATCAGCCATTCAGGCTTCTTCTTCGTCAACCCCTTCTGCCAGTCGTTCGTCCCCGGACTCGCTGAGCACCTGGCCGATGAGGTCCAGGAGGCATTTGCGAACGCTAAAGGGGGAGCTGTTTCGGTTACACACAAGGCAATGTCTCGTGTTGTCTCCCTGAAAACCCAGACTTTCAGCAATAGTAAACAGAAAGTCAATGATTTGCTGGGAAATCCGATCATCATTGGTGCAATCGTGCTCTGGCGTGTGGACAATCCGACGCAGGCTGTATTTTCCGTCGAAAATTACAAGGAGTACCTGGCAACTCAGACAGATTCAATCATTCGAAATGTCTCACGGCTTTATCCCTACGATATTTTTGATGAAGATGAAAATGACGCCAGCAATGAGAAGCAGGAAAAGACGCTGCGCGGCAGTGCGCTTGAGATCGCTGACTTGATGAAGGGAGAGCTGCAGAAACGTGTGGGCGATGCTGGTCTGGTGATTGAAGATGTCCGTATCACGCACCTGGCTTATGCGGAAGAGATCGCAGCGGCAATGCTTCAGAGACAGCAGGCGGCTGCCATTATTGCGGCACGTCAGAAGATTGTTGACGGCGCGGTCGGCATGGTTAAGATGGCCGTTGATAAGCTGGGAGAAGATGAAGTTGTTGTACTGGACGAGGAGCGTAAAGCTGCAATGGTCTCCAACCTGCTGGTTGTCCTGTGCGGTAACCGCGATGCCCAGCCGATTGTCAACAGCGGCTCGATTTATTAGTTTTAAACAGGTTTTCGGTTCGAAAGGTGAAATAAAAATGGAGGGAGGACAAGGCCTATGGATCTTACTGAAAAAGAACAACTGCTGCAAGAACGCCTGTCAAAGATTGAACAGCTTGAAAATGAAATCAGGCAGCGCGAAAAATCCGTAAAAAAGAAAGAGCAGGAAAAAAAGCAGGTGCTGCTGCGCTTGTCCCCTTCTCTCTGGGAAAAAGTTGCAGCCTGGTCGGAGGAGGATTTCCGATCGATTAACAGCCAGATTGAATTCATTTTAAGCGAGGCTGTGAAGCAGCATTACAACAAGAAAAACAAAAGCTGAACAGGGAATTATCTCCTCCTATTCAGCTTTTTCGTTTTATTTTTTTTGATTCAGAATATCCCAGTAAAAATCACCCTTTTCTTTTCTTCGAGATTAAATCATAGGCAACTGCCACGATGACGACGAGGCCTTTGATGACTGAGACGACGTCTGAGCTGACGCCCATGATTGATAGGCCCATGTTCAGGACTCCCATGATGAGGGCACCTACTAGGGCTCCGGGGATTTTACCTACACCGCCGGCGACTGCGGCACCGCCGATAAAGCAGGCGGCAATTGCATCGAGTTCGTAGCCTGTTCCTGCTTGGGCTGAGGCTGAGGCAAAGCGCGAGAGGTCGACAATGCCGGCTATGGCAGCTAATAGACCCATGTTGAGGAAGATTTTCATGTCAACGGCTTTGGAGTTGATGCCGGAAAGGATTGCGGCCTTGCGGTTGCCGCCTACGGCATAGATTTCACGTCCGAGTACCATGCGGTTCAGAACAAACATGTATGCTGCGACAACGACTGCTATGACGACGAGTATAATCGGTAGTCCGCCGGATGTTGAATTTCCTGACGAGGCGAATAGGTAGGTCGCATAGCTGATGACAAGCACACCGATAATTAATTTGATGATGAGCCAGGCGAATGAGTCGGCTTGTAGTCCTTCTTTGAGATTGTGTTTGCGTTTACGTATCTGCAGGAGCACAAACACTACAATTGCGATGAGTCCAATTACAATTGACAGTCCGTCAAATGGCCCCCAGAAGCCGAATATATTTGGGAGAAAGTTTGAGGAAATGGCGACAAACGGGCTGTTTGGGTCCACGGGAATGGACTGACCTGCGACGTGGGTTGCGATTCCGCGGAAGATAAGCATGCCGCCCAGTGTTGTTACAAAGGCTGGAACTCCGACATAGGCGACCCAGAAGCCTTGCCAGAGGCCGATGATGAGTCCGACGGCCAGCATTAAAATAATAGCTAAGAGCCAGTTCAAGTGCCAGCTCTGCATGGCATAGGCACCGATTCCGCCAATCAAGGCGACGCCTGAGCCTACTGACAAGTCAATATGTGTGCCGATGATAACCATTAGCATGCCGACGGCTAGAATCATGACGTAGGCATTCTGCTGGAAGAGTGCAACAAAGTTGTTCGGCTTTAATAAAGTTCCTCCTGTGAGAAACTGGAAGAGAAGGATAATAACGACTAAGGCAAGATAAATACCGTATTGGCGGGCATTCGCAACGAGATAATCTTTTATTGACTGCGAATCATTTGTTTTTGCCGCGTCTGCTGCTTTTGTCTGATTTTGCTCTGACATTTTACTGTATACCTCCGATTTTCTGATTTATTGATGGATGCTTGAATGTTTCTGCGTTCAAGCTTATTTTTGATTATGCAAAGACTTCTGCTTCGCTGATTGGAGTGGTTGTGGTCATGTATTTCATCAATTCTTCCTGATTTGTCTCTTTAGCATTTAAACAAGCAGTGATGACGCCCATGTTCATGGTGTAAATGCGGTCACAGATTCCGAGTAATTCCGGGAGTTCTGATGAAATAACCACTACTGCGGCTCCAACGTCTGCTAGTTTATCAATGATTTCATAAATGTCATATTTTGCCCCTACGTCAATGCCTCGGGTGGGCTCATCCAGAATAAGCACGCGCGGGCTTGTTGCTACCCACTTGGAGAGAACGACTTTCTGCTGGTTACCGCCGGATAGATTTCCGGCCGGCATTTCAATGTTCGGCGCCTTTGTGCGAAAATCTTTCCTGAATTTTTCGGCGACTTTTATTTCCACATCCTGGTCAATGACGCCGTGTTTTGAGAGTGTGCCGAGGTTGGCAAGCGATGTGTTCTCGCGGATACTTGAAATGAGGTTCAGGCCATAGGTTTTCCGGTCTTCTGTTGCATAGGCTAAGCCTGCATCTACTGCTGAGCGGACATTTGGAAATTTTACTTCTTTGCCGTCAAGGAAAAGTTTGCCTGAAGCATTGGCTCCATATTGATGTCCAAAAATCGACATGGCTGTTTCTGTCCGGCCGGAGCCGACTAGGCCTGCAAATCCGATGATTTCACCTGCTTTGACGTTAAAGCTCACATTTTTTGCAACTAAACGTTTTGAATCAAGCGGGTGATACATTTTCCAGTTTTCTACCCGGAATAATTCTTCGCCTAATTTGGGTGTGTGTTCCGGATAGCGTGAATCCAGCGGGCGGCCTACCATGTCGCGAATCAGACGCGATTCATCAAGCGGGTGCTCACTATCAATTTCAATGTGAGAAATCGTTGTTCCGTCGCGAATGACCTGGACAGAATCTGCTGAAGCTGCAATTTCATTCAGTTTGTGTGAAATTATAATTGCTGTGATGCCTTTGGTTTTTCTAAGATTATCAATGATTCCCAATAGGTGAAAAGAATCTTCGTCATTTAAGGCTGCTGTCGGCTCATCGAGAATTATCAGCTTTAAATCTTTGGTCAGTGCTTTTGCGATTTCTACCAGCTGCTGTTTTCCAACGCCGATGCTTGAAATCAAAGTGTCCGGGTCTTCGTCTAGGCCGACTTGTTTCAGGACTTCCTGAGCTTTTCTTCTCTGGGCCTCGTCATCAATGGCCATTTTCTTCATGATAGGATTGCCTAAAAAGATGTTGTCTGCAATGCTCATGTAAGGAACAAGTGCAAGTTCCTGATGAATGATTACGATTCCTTTCTCTTCAGAATCACGAATTGTCTTAAACTGACAAACTTCACCGTTATAAATAATGTCGCCCTCGTAGGTCCCGTAAGGATAAACACCTGAGAGAACATTCATCATGGTTGATTTTCCGGCGCCGTTTTCTCCGCAAATCGAGAATATTTCACCGCGTTTTACAGACATTGTGACGTCTTTTAAAGCTGTTACTGGGCCAAATTTTTTGACAATATGCCGCATTTCTAGAATCACGTCTGAATTGTTATTTTCTGCCATGTCTACCTCCTTTATTCTATGTGTCGTTATGTATCGGTGATAACGCTTGCATTTTCTTTTTTATTATAAAGAAGAGATGTACAAGAAATCTAAAAGGTCGTACATCTCTCATTTTTTGATAAATTCTAAAACCTGCGCATGCTATCTTTATTCTAAACCTGCATCTTTAGCTGAGATATAGCCTGTGTCAACCAATTCTGATTTGACATTATCTTTTGTCACGGCTTCTGGGGTCAGCTGGATAGTCGGTACACTTTTCTTACCGTTGTCCGATTTTGAGTCTGTCTTTGGAGTTTTACCATTGGTAACGGCTTGAATCATTGTGGTAACGGTGTCCGCGAGTTTTACATCTGATTTATAAACTGACATGTATTGCTGGCCTTGTACAATCAGGGGAACATTTTGTGCTTCGCAGTCCTGGCCTGTGATGACAACGCCTGACGGGTCTACTCCTGCAGCTTTAAGTGCCGAGATAACTCCAAAAGCTTGTGCATCGTTAGGAGAAAGCACTGCATCCAGTTTCTTGCCGCCTGTGTAGAAGGAGTTCAAACGTGTCTGCATTTCGGTTTGAGCTGCCTGCTGTGTCCATTCAATCGCGACCTGCTGGAAGTTATCGCCTAATCCTTTACCTGAAGGGGAAACCAGTACGCCGGATTTGAAATAAGGGTCGAGCACGCTCATAGCGCCTTCAAAGAATTGAGGGGCGTTATTATCTGTTGGTGAGCCGCCTAAAAGCTCAATATTGAACGGTCCTTTTGCACCATTTTCAAGTCCGAGTTTTTTCACAATGCTTTCTGCCTGGAGTTTTCCTACGCCTTGAAGGTTATAGGTGGCGTAATAGTCAACATCTTTGGTGTTCATGATTAAGCGGTCATACGCAATCACGGTTGCGCCGTTTTTCTTGGCAGCTGCAACTGATGGGCCGAGGGTTGTCCCGTCTTGAGCCGCAATCACAATGACTTTATCTCCCTTATTCGCCATGTTCTGAACTTGCTGCGACTGAGTGGAGGTGGAAGAATTCGCGTATTGCACATCAATCTTATAACCTTTGGCTGTTAAATCTTTTTCCAAATCAGCTGCCGCTGACGGCCAGCGCTGAAGTGCCTTATCCGGCATCGAAATACCGACAGTGATGTCTTTCGGCTCGGTCGCTGAATTTGAGCCCGAACGACTTGAACTACTACAAGCAGCAAGGGAAGCCCCTCCCACAAGCACAACCGTTGCAAGCAACAGTTTTTTCCACATTTTCATTTAAAACGTCTCCTTTTTTATTATGTAATCGCTTACGCACATTCATAATAACAATTTTTGAAAGGAATTACGTGTGTTTTTAGGTCTAATTTAGTAGGAAAAGTTGTTGTTTTGTGAATTTGTGCAAAGGTCAGCTCTTACAAATTCAGATTTCGTAATTTTGGCTCAATTCTCAAAAGTCACAAAAAGCAGCTTTTAGAGCTGCTCCTTAATAATCTTCGCAGGATTCCCGGCAACGACACAATTACTTGCTACATCTTTCGTTACAACTGCTCCTGCACCCACAATGACATTGTCGCCGATTGTTACGCCAGGCAGAATTATGACGGAGCCGCCGAACCAGCAGTCGTTTCCGATGGTAATCGGCGCATCATATTGCCAGCCCTCACGCCGCAGCATTTTGTCAGATGTATGATGATTCGGTGTGAAAAGCTGACAGTTCGGGCCAATAAAACAATGTGAACCGATTGTAACTTTCCCGGCGCTTACAATCTGCAGGCCGAAATTAATGAAACAGCCTCTGCCGATGGATAATTTTTCCGGATATTCGATTGAGGTAATTGGAAAGTAAATTTCCGAGTCTTCGGATAATCCGGGCAGAAATTCTTTTAATTTTTGTGCTGCTGAATCATCGTCATGTGCGGCCAGCGCATTGAGTGCCTGAAGCTGCTGCCGGCTCTTTTTGACAATTGCTTGTAACAGAGGCTCTTTGCCATAGCAGTACCAGTCACCTTTTTCAAACTTTTCAAAAATATCAAGTTTTGCTAAGCGTGCCTTTTCTGTCTCGTCTAAAACTTTGGGAATGAATTTTTTTACCATAAATCCGCCTTATAATTTTCATCTGGAGCGCCCATCACCCGCTCGCCTTTTTGTAAACTGTCTATTATTTTCTCGTCCTGAGGACTAAGCTGCCAGTCAAATATGCTGATGTTCTCGCGCTGCCTCACGGTATTTGTCGACTTCGGAATCGCTGCGACTCCGCGCTGGTAATGCCAGCGCAAAATGACCTGAGCTGGAGTTTTTCCGTACTTTTTGGACGACTCGCTTATTTTAACATCATTCAATTCAGCCCCGCCGTGTCCCAATGGGCTCCAGGCTTGATGCTGAATGTTCAGCTCTTCAAGATAGGCGTGCGTCACATGATTGGAAAAATAAGGATGTGTCTCAATTTGGTCCACTGCCGGTACGATTTTTGCCTTTGTTAACAGTCTGTCCAAATGATTCGCTTCGAAATTGGACACGCCGACTGCCCGAACGAGTCCATCGTCATATAATTTTTCCATTGCCCGCCAGGTTTCGAAAAATGGTTTTTCTTTCGGCCAATGTATAAGGTACAAGTCCAAATAATCTGTCTGCAGTTCTTTTATTGTTTTTTGGAAAGCTGCCAGTGTTTCTTCGTATCCTTGCTCATATTGAGCCACTTTTCCTGTCAGGAAATAACTTTCCCGCTTGCGGCCTGAGTTTATCAGCCATTGTCCCAAAGCAGTCTGATTTCCGTAGTCTGCTGCCGTGTCAAAAAGCCGATAGCCCGCATCCCAGGCGCTCTCATAGACGGCTCTGAAATTTGGAACGTCTGACTCAAGGACTGAGCCAAATCCTAGCATCGGCATCTCAACGCCGTTATTCAGCTTTACTTTGTTTTTTCCATATTCTTTTTTCATAAATATTTTTCTATTAGATAGAAAATCCGAATAATCGGGCTAATTTTTTACATGTTTAGCTGTTTTTATTCAGATTTTTAACTTTTCCTGTCAAATCGTTCAGGTATTTTCAATAAATCAAGTTTCAAAGAGCCCTATTATGAATCAAATCTTGACTCAAAAGCCTGCCAGCTGTAACTTCCATCTGGAAGCAGCTTATCGCCCAGCTCCTTGTAGTCAAAATAACAGAACTCCGCCGACTTTTCATAGCCAGAATAATCAACGACGGCCAGTCCTACAAAGGCGCCTGTAAAGAATCCGCCGTAACTCTGAAGAACGTAATCGTCCGACAGAACAGCGCTGTCCAGCTGAACGGGAATTTCAATAAAATTCTGTCCGTCAAATGAATATTCATAACTATAAAATTCTTTTCGGACTTTTGTGCGGAACCAAACATATTCAGTTCCCTCAGGAATTTTTATTGCTTCGTCTTTGAGATAGGAGCGGTAATTTCCGCGATTATTCTCGCCGATTTCAATGACCTGCCCATTTACTTCATTCCAGGTAATATGGACAAATGACCAATGTTTGTCATTATAATAATTGGTCAGGCCGGCCATTTGCTGATAGGTAAATGGATGAAACTTAATTTTTGTCTCTGCATCAAAGTAGAAAGCCTGCCAGCGTCGTGCAACCATTGATAAATCAAAATTATTGGCCAATGAGCCTTGACCGATTAAGGTCAATTTGCCGGAGCCGACTGTCCCCATGTCTTTTGTGAATGGAACGCGCAGTGTATTCCAATTGATATCGAGTTCTGCCTGGTCAAACTCATCATGCTGCGAATGATTTGCGGCTGTAATGGTTTCTTTGGCATCTTTGGGCATCTCTACAAAAGTTGTCCCGCCATGTCCGCCGACAATCCGCGGCCAGCCGTCTTCATCCCATTCAACCTTTTGAATAGAAGTCTCACGGCCTAATGTTGACCAGCCGCGCGGGTCTGTGCTTGATTCGTTTTTATGATTCCAGGGACGCGCGCACAGTGAGGCGTAATACCATTCACCGCCCGGCGTTTCCACCAGCGCACCGTGACCTTGTTTTTGGATATATTGGTCTGGTTTGTCAAAATTCGTAATGAACGGATTTCCAGGTTCTGTCTCAAAACTCAAGCTATCTAGGGATTTCGAGCGGGCAACGACTTCCTGATGAGTGAAAACGGTGCCACCCTGAGCGGCAAAAAGGAAATAATAACCATTTATCTTATAAAGATGAGGGCCTTCAACCAGTTTTACCTGCGTTCCGCGATAGATTGTGCGGGCAGTCTCAGGGCGCAGTTTCATTGTCGCGGTATCAAACTCTGTCAAAGTGATGCCGTCAAAGGGATGATGATATTCTCGGTGATCCCAAGTCTGCTGTACCAAGTATTTGCGGCCGTCTTCATCATGAAACAAGGAGGCATCAAAGCCTACACCGTTAAGCTTAATGGGTGCGGACCAAGGACCGTGAATATCTGCTGCAACAGTCAGATAATTCGTCATATCTTTAAAACTGCCTTCAACAATCTTGACATCTGTATAAACCAGCCAGAATTTCCCCTCTGCATAAGATAAATCCGGTGCCCAAATGCCGCCCGAGGCAGGATTTCCTCTCATTTCCAGCAGCTCTGTCGTGGACAAGGGGCTCGGCAAAAGTTTCCAGTGTGCCAAATCTTTTGACTCGTGTAAACGTACGCCAGGGAACCATTCAAACGTTGAGTTGGCGATATAGTAAGTATCTCCGACGCGAATGATTGACGGGTCTGCATTAAATCCGGGGAGTACCGGATTTTGTAATTTTGACATTTTATGTGTTACCTTTCTTCGCTTTATTCATTCATTCTTCTGCTGACAGGGTATAGCTTGTAATAAAAGTTTTCTTTTCCCCCGCTTTAAGGGCAATCGAGCCCCATTCCGGGTGATGAACTTCATCTGGGATTTCCTGAAATTCAATCGCGACGCCGCGATTCGGCGTCATTTTGCTCCCGGCTATGGTAGAGTCCAGCTCGGGATTTGCGGCTGTGTAAATGACGACCGCCTGTCTGTCACTCTGACATTCCAGCTTTCTGCCTGAAAACGGGTCGGATAAAGAGAGAATTTTTCCGGATAAATCCGCTGGTAAGATAAAACAGTCATCAAAACCGCTCGGCAGCTTCTCCTGCACTTGCCCGATTGATGTCGGCCGGCGCAAATCATAGGCCGTGCCGCTCACGTTAAGCAGACGTCCGGTGGGAATATTTTCATCATCTGTTTCAACAACTTTATCGGCTGGAACCTTTAAAATGTGTCTAAGTGTTGATTCTTTATCGGCAGAAAGATTGAAATATGGATGCCAAGCCGGATTGAACAAGGTGTCTTTTTCTGTCTGAGCTGACATTTTCACTTCTAAATGATTCGACTGCAGTGTATAAGTAACGTGGGCCTGAATCGGTCCTGGAAAGCCGGAGCTTTCATCTGTCAGACTAAATTTTACTCCTACATTTTCTTTACTTTTGTCTTCAAAAGTTTCAAAGCTCCAAAATTGTCTCTCCCAGCCGTGACTGCCTGAATGCAGGAGATTGTTATTTTCATTTGCTTCAAGTTTTACTGAATCAAATTTCGCTCCCGCAATCCGGCCAGCAACAGGTCCGCAAATTACCCCATAATATCCTTTATCATTTAAATAGGAGGTTGGGTTGTCTTTCGACAAAAGAATATTTTCAAACTGTCCATTTTTATCTGGTGCAAATAACCGGTGAAGTCTAGCACCGAAATCATGGGCAACGATGGTGAGTCGTCCGTTTGAAAGGGTTATTTCGTGAATACTGCCGCTGGCGAGCGGAAGTTCATTAATAGAGATTTCTGTGGTCATTTTATGCTTCCTCGTTGAAATCTACTAACTGATGACTAATTTGTGCGGTGGCCGTGTAAACATTTTCCCAGATTTCATAAACTTTTTCATAACGTTTTACATTTTCAGAAATTGGGCTGAAAGTCTTTTCTTGATAATGAACAAATTTTCTGGTCAATTCATCAAGACTGCCGAATCCGCATCCGTATGCTGCAATGATGCAGGCACCTAATCCAGGTCCTTGCTCTACTGTCAAGCGCAGCATTTCTGCATCGAAAATATCGGCCTGCATCTGCATAATATCCGGATTTTGCGCACCGCCGCCGACGGAAATCAAACGGCTGAATTTCTTGCCTTTGACCGCTTCCATCATATCTTTGCTGTCACGCAAGCTGAATTGAATGCCTTCAAGCACTGCACGCGAGAAATGGCGCTGTTCATGAGCTGCCGAGATTCCAACAAAACTGCCGCGAATCTTTGAATCAAAATGAGGGGTACGCTCGCCTGCAATATAAGGCGTAAACAGCAGACCCTCCGAGCCTGCAGGCACCGTGTGCACATCTGCCAGCAACTCAGCAAATCCCAGACCGTGACCGAAAGTTTCTTTATACCAGTTCAATGAATTTCCGGCTGCTAAAGTAACGCCCATCGAATAATAAGCGCCTGGTACCGCATGATTAAAGAAATGCAGTTTTCCCTTGTAATCTGCGATTTTCGGCTCATAACTTGATACGACCCCTGAGGTTCCCATCGAAATCAGGCCGACTTCCTCATTGATTAAGCCGACGCCAAGTGCAGCCGCTGCATTATCAGCTCCGCCTGCAAAGACTTTCACATCTGCTGAAATGCCGAATTTTTCCTTGGCTTCAGTTGTCAGGCCGCCGATAAATCCTGTGGATTCGACGACTTCAGGCAAAATAGACATGGGTATGTCGAAAGCGTCTACGATTTCCTTAGACCAGGTATGTTTTTCAATATCTAAAAGCAGAGTTCCTGCAGCATCTGAGAAATCACTGTGAATATTCCCGGTCAAATACAGGCCCAGATAGTCTTTCGGCAGCATAATATGTTTGACGCGTGCCCAGATTGCCGGCTCGTTTTCCTGCAGCCAGAGAATTTTCGGCAGTGTAAAGCCTTCTAGGGCAATGTTGCCGGTGATTTTTAATAAGCGTGCGCCCATTTTGTCCATAATTTCCTGACATTGAGCACTGGTGCGCACATCGTTCCAGAGAATTGCCGGATAAACCGGCTGATTGTTTTCGTCCAGTACAACTAGCGAATGCATCTGACCGGAAAAACTAATTCCTGAAAATGCTGTGCCGAAGTCTGAAACGGCTGATTTCAGGCTTAACAGCACTTTTTCAAGCGCCTCTACCCAAACCTCAGGCTTTTGCTCTGAGTAGCCCTGCTTCGGATTGTCAATTCCATAGTCGGCGCTTTTTGTCACAACAACTTCTCCATCCTGAGTCATCAAGATTCCCTTGAGGCTTGATGTTCCGAGGTCGATTCCTAAAACGTATGACATGTTTTATCTGTTACCTTTCTATTTTTTAAAACCGCTTTTGTCACGAGCGTCTCGTGAATAATAAAAGTAGGCGTCATCTGATGAAAGCTGATTTTTGAGCAAATCAGGAATGGTCTTAAACACAAAACCTTTTGCCTCTAGTATATCAATAATCGCAGGCAAAGCGCCAGCGTCAGCCTCCTGAAAGTCATGCATTAAAATGATGTCTCCGTCTTTTGCCTGCCTGGCTTTTTCAATGCAGAGCTCCGGTTTATGGTGATTCCAAGACTCCGTGTCCAGCGACCAGCAAATCATCGCGCGATTTACAATTTTTAAAGTTTCCTGATTGCCGTCTCCGTATGGCGGACGAACAAAGGCTGGTCGTTCACCCGTTATTTCCTGAACAATTTCATCGGTTTTGTCTATTTCATTTTTAATTTGCGACGCCGATAATTCTAACAGAGACGGATGCGAAAAGGTGTGATTTCCAAAGGCAAAGAGCTTTGAATCTGCCGCCCGTTTTAAAATTTCAGGATATTGCAGCGCATGCTCACCCCAAATCATAAATGTCGCAGGAATCTGCCGTCGAATCAGCTCGTCTAAGACCTGAGGCGTTGTTTTCTCCCAAGGGCCGTCGTCAAATGTGAGTGCGATTTCTTTTGTCATTTTTGTCACTTTTAACCTTTAACGCCCCCAGCATTGCCGCCGCCGACAATAAAGCGCGACAGAAGCAAGTAAACAATGATAATCGGCACAACTGTGATTGAAAGCCCGACATAAATGGCCCCCCATTCAACCGTGTGACCGCCCGCGCCCATTGCAGTGATTGTTTGTACAATCATCGGCAATGTGTACATACTCTGTTTAGAAATCAAAATCAGCGGCATCAGGAAATTATTCCATGAGAAGACAAATCCGAAGATTGCCATAGTTGCAAGACCCGGCTTCATCATAGGAAGCATGATGCGATGGAAAATTTTCAGCTCACTCGCACCGTCAAGACGGGCAGAATCAGCATAATCCTTATTATAAACCGTCGAAATATATTCAACCAGGAAGAAAACCGTAGGCGGAGCCGCAATCCCCGGTAAAATCAGAGGCAGAAAATTATCAAGCAGATTCAATTTAATCATGAATTCATAGAAGCCAATCATGGACACCTGACTTGGAATCATAATCAGCGCAACGATAAACCCGTAAATCAGCCGGCGTCCTTTGAAATCATAAGCCACTAAAGCATAAGCGGCCATAGCGGAAAAATAAACCGACAAAATCGTGGAACCAGCCGCTACAAAAAACGAATTGCCGACACCTTGCGCCATATTGAAGCCATATTGAATCAAAACTTTTACATTATGAAACAGCGAACTCCCCGGAAGCAGCGAAACACCCGTATTAATCTGCACAACCGAGCGCGTCGCATTTGCCAGCATCATCACCAGAGGTAAAATGCTGATAATCGTTAAAAGAATAAAGACAACATAGATGAGAATTCGTCTCGTTCTAAGCGATTTACTCAAACTTTCATTTTCCATCATTTTTTACCCCCAATCACCTTATTGCTTGTTCTTTCGCGGAAAAACCTGAACACCACAGCCGAGACCACTGCTGCAATCGCCAGCAGAATAATCGACGCCGCTGATGCAATCCCATAATTACGATACTGGAAAGCCTGCTTATAAATGAACATCGACAAAGTGTAAACCGAATTAAGCGGCCCGCCGGAGCCCTGCGTCAGTAGGAATGGAATATCGAAGACCTGCAGACCACCGACAAATGAAGTCACAAAAGTGTACATAATAATCGGACGCATAAGCGGCATCGTAATCCGGCGATAAATCTGACCATCTGAAGCCCCATCAATGCGTGCCGCCTCAAACAGCGACTCATCAATCGACGAAATAGCCGCCACAAAGACAATCGAAGTCTGCCCGTACCACATCCAGAACTGCAGGAACATCACAATACCGCGTGTTCCCCAAACCGACTGCAGAAAATTGAAAGGCTTACTAATCAGATGCAGACTCATCAAAATTTGATTGGCCGGCCCCTGCGGATATGAAAACAAAATCATGAACAGAGCCGCAACAGAAGCCGCCATAATCATATTCGGCAGGTAAAAAACAGTTTTAAAGAAACTCGAGCCCTTGAGCGCCAACTTTCGATTCGTCCACCAGGCCGCAAGCAGCAAAGCCATCAAAATCTGCGGAATAAAATTGAGGACCCAGAGCAGGACCGTATTTCCCAAAGCTTGTGTAAACAACGGCGTTTTTGCAAAGAGCGTGACGAAATTATCAAACCCTACATTTGCCGCAGTCGATAGTGTCTGCCAGCCGCTCATACTCGTAAAAGCAATTCTAAAAGTATAAATGATGGGATAGAGTTGAAAAAGTAAAAAACCTGCAAAAAATGGAATCAGAAAATAATAACCGTAACGATTATATTTTTCAAATCTCATTTTTTTAGTTTTCTTTTGTGTATTTTCCATTGAAAAAAACTCCAATTTAATTAATCAAACAATATTATTTTTTAAAAAAGAAGAACCGAAATAAATTTCGGCTCCTCTCTCAGCTTTTGAACCGTCGCTTAGTCTGTTGTCAACTCAGGGAACGCACTCTTAACATCTGATTTAAATGTCGACAATGCTTTATCTTTAGTTGTTTTACCGTTAGCGTATGGGTTAATCACATCATTAATCCAAAGATCCTGGATATTTTGGTCATACTTCGAAATAATCTTGCCGTTGATATTTTTAGCGGCTGCTGAAAATACGGAATATGGATTCTGGTCCCCGATAGGACTTCCTTTCACAGGATTCTTGTCATAATCTTTTGCGACTTGAACATCAACTTTCTGGTCGGCTACAAAGTCTGCATTCGCAGAAGCCTGCCAAGTCTGGAATTTCGTATTTGTCGACCAGTAAATTGCCAATTTTGCAGCATTCTTTTCATTAGCTGAGCCTTTTACAGCACCGAACCAAGTTCCGCCCCATGAATAAGACTGCGGACCTTGAATCACGCGCCAGTCACCAGCAGTTCCCTTTGAATAATCTTTCAGCCAGTAGAAAAGTCCCCATGATGGAAGCGAATAAGCAACAATATCATCAGAAGACATCCCTGCGAACCAGTCAGAATTCTGACCAACCGTATTTTTTGTCAAGCCTTTATCAACAAATGTCTTCATCATATCAAGCGAAGTCAGAAGTGATGAGTCAATTTGAAGCTTATTCTTCGAACTTACCCAGCCCTTTGTACGTCCGCCGATGGCAGGCATGTACATATCCTGCAGAGATGAGAAGAGATAAGCCTTACCGCCCGATTTGTCATGAATTGTCTGAGCTGTCTCTTCAACCTTATTCCAGTCTGCAAATGCTGCCTGCGCAGCTTTCTGGTCAGACGGGTCAATTCCCAAGTACTTCTGAAGAAGCGATGAGCGGTAATAAACAGCGCCGGGCGCAGCCTGATAAGAAATCGCAACTTGTTTGCCGCTTGCATCCTTACCAATGTCAAGTGTGTACTTGAAACTATTTTTAGTTGCCTTTTTAACACCATAAGAAGACAAATTCGCAAGCATGCCTGAATCAACGTATTTGCTTACAAAACCAGCGTCAAGCGCAACCATGTCAGGCGCCTTGTTTGTTCCAAGAACTTTATCAAGCTTTGTTTGAAAATCAGCATAAGGAATGACCGTCTCTTTGATTTTGTATCCTTTTGGATTCAGCTTCTCATACTCTTTGATTTGAGGCTTCATGTCTGCAAAAGTCCAAAGTTTAATTGTCTTACTTGCAGCTGAAGCAATGGTTGAGTTTGAAGTAACAGCGAGTGTCAATACTCCTAGCGCCACAGCAACACTCATTAAGATTTTTTTGCCTGTCTTCATTGTTTTTTTCTCCTAATTTTGAAAATATTTATCTTATTTACTCTCAAATCAAGTAATCATTCAAAACAGATTTGATATATTCCAGGTGATTCGAGTCCATTTCAATTTCATCCCCGTGCTCAAGAGCATAAGCAGCCAGTGTTTCAAAGCTTGCAGTCCCGTTTTCAATTGAGCGGCCGACTTCTGTTGTCTGATAAGACTCATAACGTTTTGCAATAATATCCGACAGGAACTTGTCTTCAAGAATAGCGGCAGCGCCTTTAAGTGCACGCGCATAAGTATCCATTCCAGCAATATGTGCTAAAAGCAAATCTTCCGGTTTGAATGATGTGCGGCGTACTTTTGCGTCAAAGTTAATTCCGCCTTTATGAAGACCGCCGTTCAAGAGAACCTGGTACATTGCAAGTGTGATTTCATTGACAAGAGTTGGAAATTCATCCGTATCCCAGCCGAGCATGTAATTTCCCTGATTGGCATCAATAGAGCCAAGCGCATTGTAAACCCGGGCAGTATTAATCTCATGCTCAAATGTGTGACCGGCCAGCCAGGCATGGTTTGTTTCAAGATTGAGTTTGAAGTAGTCCATCAGGTCATACTTTTGCAGGAAAGCAAGCGCAGTTGCAGCATCATAGTCATACTGATGCGTCATCGGCTCTTTCGGCTTAGGCTCCAGCAGGAAGACAGGCAGATGACCGATTGACTTTGCATAATCAATTGCCATGCGGTAGAATTTTGCCATGTGGTCCATCTCTAGCCCCATGTCAGTATTCAAAAGACTTTCATAACCTTCACGTCCGCCCCAGAAGACATAGTTCTGACCGCCGAGCTTTTTGGAAAGGTCAAGACCTTTTTTGACTTGAGCAGCCCCATAAGCTAAAACTTCTGCACGGTTCGAGCTTGCCACACCATTCATGAAACGCGGATGCGAGAACATATTCGCTGTATTCCAAAGAAGCTGAATTCCAGTTTCATCCATTTTTTCTTTGATGTGGTCTGTGATTTCATCAAGATTTGCAAAAAATTCTTTGATAGAGTCGCCTTGCGGTGCAATATCCCAGTCATGGAAACAGAAATATTTCATCTGGAGTTTTGAAGCAATTTCAAAGAAAACATCCACACGTTTATGGGCCTGTTCCATTGGCGTGCCGCCGTCCCATGGACGCTCCATCGTTGCCAGACCAAACGGGTCCGAGCCGTCCATGCCGAGCGTATGCCAGTAAGCCAAAGCAAAATGGAGATGTTCCTGCATTGTTTTGCCGAGAACCACTTCCTCAGGATTGTAATGGCGAAAAGCAAACATGTTCTTCGTTTTTGGTCCCTCGTATTGAACGGTTGGGATGTTGTTAAAGTAAGCCATTTTAGCTAACTCCTCCTATTTTTGGTGTATTTCTTAACTCTTGTCACTGTGCTATAATAGCGGCAGGAGGTTAAAGACATTATGAAGAATGAATTTGAAAAAATTGAACATAGACGCGGGATTGACCTTAAATTTATGATTAATAACATCCATTATCGACGCGCACATCTTCATTTTGATACCGAAATCATCTATGTCATCTCAGGCGTTGGACAGGTCAATACTCAGCAGACAAAATATTCGCTTCATGCGGGACAAGTGATGGTTTTTAATAGCTGTCAAGTTCATGAATTCAAGTCTGAATCATCCATCTGCTTACTTATACTGCAATTTCCTATGACAACTTTTGCCGCAACTTATCCGGCTTTGGATACCATTGTTTTTGACAGCCATCCCTTTGAGCCGCCCGAAGAATCTAAATTAGTTCCACATCTGATTGCTGCGGCCGAAAGTTATTTTAAAGACCAGGAGAGTCTTCCTCTTTTAACCGTCGGCTTAACTTACCTCATTCTTTATGAATTGCTGAAACTTGTAAAGTACGATTTATTGAACAATTCCCAGCGGAACAAACTACTTGACTTGCAAAGAAGAATGCAGCGCATCTCTGCACGTATCCAGGACGATTTTATAGACGGTATCTCACTGCAGGACCTGGCCGAACAGGAGGGCTTTTCGAAAACCTACTTCAGCCACTTTTTTAAAAATAATTTTGGCCTTTCTTTTCAGGACTATCTCACTAACATACGCTGTGAATACGGCTACCGCCTGCTTTTAACGACGAACGAGAATTTGCTTGACATCACGAATCGCTGCGGTTTTTCCGATATCCGAACCTTTAACAAAGCTTTCAAAATCAGGTACGGAAGTAGTCCAAAGGATTTTCGCAATAATCGCGAATCAATTCGGCCGGCTAAAAAGGATAAGTCCGTTGACGAAGTAAGAATTGATGCTGAGCAGATTTACAGCCGTCGTGAGAGTTTAGCACTTTTGGAAAAATTGTCTAAATCTTTTAATCAATGATAACGTTTGCAGGGAAACTTTTCTAGTGGAATTGTGTCACTTTTTAGTGGAAATGTTGCGTTTTATTAAATGTTGCCTTTTTATTATCTTGTCGAATATCTTCGATTTTCCACGCAGAAATGACAGTTAAACAAAAAAGCTGAATAGGACAGAGTTTACCTCTTCTATTCAGCTTTTTGCATTTTCTTATTAAGAATTTATTTTTTCTGTAAGTAATTTCGCGCAGCCAGGGCTTCACTGCGTGTCAGTTGATGGCCGCTATTTTCACGATGAATGCTCAAATCTGCACCCGCGGCACGCAGGTTTTCGGTGAGTTGTGCAAAGCTCTCAGCGGAGACGATAAAATCATTCTCAGCGTAAGTCAGGAAAATATTTGTCTGTGCGAGTTGGTCAGCTTGTACAGGAACTTTTGTGAGCTGCATGGCATGATGTCCAACAATTGCAGCAAATTTAACCGGCTTTGACAGAGCCATATGCAGCGCAATGTTGGCCCCATTTGAATAGCCAATCACAATCATTCTGTTAATGTCCATCTCGAATTTCCCGGCCAGTTCCTGCAGTTCCTCATACAGCCAGTCAGTTTCTGCCGCCAGCGATTCCAGGTTGAACAGTCCCTCGGCATAGCGCTCGAAATAACGAGGATGTCCATTTTCACTGACACGCCCGCGGATGGCGAGAACTGGGTGGTTCGGCAGTATCATTTCGGCAAGCGGCAGCAGTTCTGTCTCGTCACCGCCTGTGCCGTGGAGCAGCAATACTGGTGCCAGGTTTGAATCACCTGAGCGGTAAAGGTAATGTGTATTCATTTTGGCCTTTTTATTTCAAATATGCGACCAAGCTGGGCATAATTATTGCCAGCCAGTCGTGCGACAGGGTCTAGCTTCTCAGCATTTACATGAAAATTCTCAGCATCAAGCAAATCATCTGCAAAAGCAAAATTAACAATTTCAAGCAGCATCAGATGGCTGTGCTTCCCGACCGGCAAGTGCTGATAGAGTTTGACTTCAAAGCGCACCAGTGAATCTTTGACTGCAGGGACGCTGACGACTTCAGAGTTGACTGTCGGAATGCCGAATTTGAGCACTTCACTTTCATCTGCAGGCAAAGTTGAGGCTGTCTGATTCATTTGTTCGATGTTGTTAGAGCTCACGAGTTGAATCACACCCTCGCCTGTTTCCAGCAAATTCCGCACCGAATCCTTCATCGCAGTCATTGAAATCGCGACGATCGGCGGTTCTGATGAAACGACTGTAAAGAAGCTGAACGGCGCCGCATTGACAAGCCCGTCGGCATTCTGCGTGGTCAGCCAAGCAATCGGACGCGGGATAATTGCGCCCGACAAGAGCTTGTAGACTTCTTTTTCTGTTAAATTATCTGCTTTGTAGCTTTTCATAAGGACTCGCTTAGTTTATTAGTTTATTGGCTCGCCGGCTTTTCGAGCCAGGAGTTTTTTCATGGTCCAGAGTTCATCTTGTCTGCGGTCACGACCGGCGTCAGAGGTATCAACCGGGCGCAGACGTGCAGCGGCGGCAGCCTTTGTCGCTTCATCACCAGGGAAAAGGTGCGGCGGCAGACTCAGCCCCAAACCAGCTTCTTCCTTCGTTTCGTCTACCCAGAAGCCAGAGAGCATCAGCGCCTCTTCGTAGCTGTCGACTTGTCCGGCGGACATCGCCATATCAAGCGCGCCGATACCAGGACTGTCTGTCGCAATTTCAAAGAGGACACCGCGCGCGACGCGGACATATTCACTTGAGAAGTAGAAACGGTCAACCAGACCTGAGTCTGGCAAACGATAACTGTGAATGCGGTCAATCCAGTATTTCAATGTCTCAGGATTTTTCGTGCGCAGTGCCAGATGGTGTACTGTGCCAAAGCCTTGCCAGCTTGCTTCATCCACCGACTGCTCGACAATAACTGCAGCGCCATTGCCGCCCTCAGCGACTTCAAACAGTGTCATGTAGCCTTCAGTCCCTGCTTCGCGGAAGCCGAAAACTTCTTTGAGGATAAGTTTCAGGTTTTCAGATTCAGCCACCTTTATGAAAACTGGGCCAAGACCAGTTATGGCGTGCTCGGGTGACACATTTGACAACTGCCAGGTTTGTCCGGCAGGTACACCGACGTTGTTTTCATCAGAAATCAGCTGGTAGCGCTGTCCGTCAAAGTCTTCAAATTCCAGGTACTTTTTCCCGAAACGAGTGGAAATGTTTCCGTGCTTGACCTCTGCTTTAGCAAAACGTGTCTTCCAGTAACGCAGTGACTCGTCGCTCGGCACGCGGAAAGAGGTGCGGTTAATCTCGTCTGTGCCGTGGCGGCCTTGCGGAATGCCTGGAAAGTCAAAGAAGGTCATGTCTGTCCCGGCATTGCCGTCCTCGTCGGTGAAATAGAGGTGGTAGGTCTCGTAGTCATCCTGGTTGACGGTCAGTTTCGCGAGGCGCAGACCTAAGATGTTGGTGAAGAAATCGTAGATTTTCTGGGCGCTTGAAGTGATGGCGGTCACGTGATGGATGCCGCCGAGGATGTCTGCTGTGTTGAGTTGTTGTGTCGTTGTCATAATAAATCTCCTGTTGAGTAAGTCGCAATTTCGTTAGAATTCATTTACAAATGTAAACGATAATTTATTATATCATCTACGTTTGTAAACACAAAGAAATATGCTCAGGATTTAAAAAATTGGATAAAATTGCCAAAAAAGTCTAAGACTGAATTTTCTGACATGAATATGGTGTATAATAAAGGTTTGTGGAGGAAATGAATGAAACAAATGAACTCAAACAAACCAAGTCAACGATTACTCAAAGCAAACGAAAAATACAACGAAAAGTACGGGGCACGTAAACCTGGCAATTACAAGTGGGTTGCGCTTTCCAATACGACCCTCGGCGTTTTGATGGCATCCATCACCGGAAATATCATGCTAATCTCACTCCCGGCGATTTTCAGAGGCGTGCACGTCGACCCGCTTTCCACGGCCGGCGCAAATTACATGCTTTGGATGCTGATGGGCTTTAACGTCGTCACAGCAACACTGCTGGTCACATTCGGCCGCTTGTCCGACATGTACGGACGCGTCAAACTCTACAACCTTGGCTTTGCCGTCTTCACAATTGCCTCAATCGCACTTTTTTTCACGCCGTCAAATGTTATTTTTATGATTGTCATGCGAATGGTGCAGGGCGTGGGCGCCGGATTTCTTTTTTCAAATTCGATGGCAATTATTACCGATGCCTTCGGACCGAAAGAACGCGGAATGGCCATGGGACTCAACCAAATCTCTTCCGTGGGCGGAAATCTGATTGGTCTGATTTTAGGCGGACTGCTGTCGGCCATTGACTGGCGCCTGGTCTTTCTGGTTAATGTACCAGTTGGTTTATTCGGCACTGTCTGGGCTTATCTCAAGCTAAAAGAGCAGACACAGCCTGACAAGTCAAAAAAGATTGACTGGTGGGGAAATATTACATTTGCCGCCGGGCTCGTTCTGATACTGATTGCCTTTACCATCGGGATTATGCCGACCAAGACCTCCGTGATGGGCTGGGGAAGCTTTAAGCTCTGGGCACTGATGATTCCCGGCATTCTTCTACTGATTGCCTTTGTATTTATCGAGATGCGAGTGAAATCACCTATGTTCCACCTGCAGCTCTTCAAAATCCGTGCTTTCGCGGCCGGAAATATCTCACTCTTCCTTTCATCAATCGCCCGAGGGGGTCTGAACTTTATCTTGATTATCTGGCTGCAGGGAATCTGGCTGCCTTTGCACGGTTATAACTTCGAGGACACACCACTTTGGGCAGGTATTTACATGTTCCCTATGATGGCAGGATTCTTCGCCATGGGACCCCTCTGCGGACGGCTGTCCGACCGTTACGGCGCCCGGGAATTTGCAACCGGAGGCATGGCTCTGTCAACACTAGGCTTCGTGCTCTTGAACACCCTGCCTGTCAACTTCAACTATATCGGCCTTTTCTTCATCTTAATCCTGCTAGGCCTTGGCATGGGCATGTTTGCCGCACCAAATACCAGCGCCGTCATGAACTCAGTACCCGCAGAGTACCGCGGCGTGGCCTCCGGCATGCGCTCAACCTTCCAGAATACCGGAACCTCACTATCAATGGCCTTCTACTTTACAATTATCATTGCAGGACTTTCAAGCAGACTACCGGCCGTCTTAAATTCAGGACTTCTCAAAGCAGGCGTTCCAGAAAAAGTCGCCCAGAAAATCTCCGAAATGCCGCCGACATCCGCACTCTTTGCAGCCTTTCTGGGCTATAACCCAATGCAGCAGATGGTTCCGGAAAACATCATGCAGGCCCTGCCCAAAGCAACACAAATCTTACTCGTCAGCAAAACCTTCTTCCCGAACATCATCGCACCAGCCGTCATGTCAAGCCTGCAGCTGGCCTTCTGGATTTCCGCCGGAATCTCACTGGTCGCCGCTGTTGTTTCGCTTTTCCGCGGGAAACAGTTTATTTATGAGGATAAGTGATATTAACTAAACAAAAACAGGAGCATTTTCTGATACTCCTGTTCTGTTCACACTACCAGAGACACTGGTAGATTTACCTACAGCCGTTACGAAATTTTCACTTTCGTGACGACTTCACATTAATGTAATAATATCAGCAGCCAGCACCGCAAACATTACCAACAGTTTCTTCTTGAAGCTCTTCTTCATTTTCAATAACTTTCATTCTGTCCATCTCCTTTCCAAATTAATTATGTCATCATAACGACTTTCGTCGTCAATATGGTGAGCCACCTCAATGATTGTTGACGGCAGATTAAGAATCAAATCTCTAATCTTTCGGCTATTTTCGCTGTCCAGCGCCGCCGTCACTTCATCTACTAGAAGCAAACATTTTTTTCTAAGCAGAAATCTCGCAAGTTCCAGACGAATTCTTTGCCCGCCTGAGATATTATCGCCATTGTTTTTGACTAAAAAGTCAAGCGAAATATCTGAAAGATTTACCTCATTTAAGGCTTCTTCCAGCTGCTGGTCCGTGAAACTCTGTCCCAGCGTCAGATTATAACGGATAGTTTCGTTGAAGAGAAAGGGCTCCTGATCAATCCAGCCGAAATAATCCGGTTTTAGTTGAATCTTTTCACCGTTGTCTTTCAACAGATAAACTTCTCCAGCATCTTTGTCAATCTCTCCAGCAATCAACCGCAGCAGTGTAGATTTTCCGCTTCCGCTTTCACCCTTCACAAGCACTTTTTTACCATAAGGAATCTCCCAGAAAAATTTTTCAAAAATCTTTTTTCCGGAAAATGCTTTGCCCAATCCCGAGATTACTAGCTTATTAAAGTTACCGTCTTGCAATCTTTCGTCTAAAGTCATTTCCGGCAATTTAAGCAAATGATAAATTTTTTCTTTTAATTTGGTGTACTGCTGAATGTAGGCATAGTCACTAATAATATTTTGCAATGGCGTCTTAAGCTGCTGACTCGCAGAAAATAAGGCCAATAAAACTGGGAAAGCTAAACTTGAACCCTGAGCAATCAGAATTATCCCAACTACAAAGGGCACGATTTCCGAAAATATCCTCAAAAATGAACTCAAAGCAAAAATCAGATTCACTGAAAAGCTTGACCAGAGCTCGGCTTTCGCGCGTTTCTTAATGTACTTTTCTCCCATCAACAAAGCAGGTTCTGTACTCTGATTCTTGATGATTGTCTTTCTGCCATTCATCATGTCCGTCATTTTCTCAAGAAAAACAGACTTTTGGTCAGAGACTTCTTTTCCATACTTTTGCAGGCGATTATTCAGAAAAAGCTGCGGCAATATTAGACAGAATGTCCCAGCCGCGAAAAGTATACCTAGCCAGACATTCTGTGAAAGCATATAAAGCAGCGGGGTAACAAAGACAACACTTTGATATGGAATGTCTAAAATCGGAATAATGTAAAAACTCTCAAAAAGGTCCATATCTAAATTCAGCACCGACACTTTTTCTGAGTTCTTCATTTCAGTTTTATGCTGCATAAACTTACGCATCAGCGACATCGTAATATTTACCGAAAAACCATAGACCAGCCAGTTTTCAACTGTCATCCCAAACAAAATTGCGATGGCGACATAAGCATAAAGCCCAGCACTCACAAGCCCGAAAATGAGAATCTTCTGCAAGCTGGTTATTCCCTGCATTTGAGCAGCATGCTGGACAATCAGCGCCGTTGCAAGCCCTAAGAGAGAATTAGCAATCATTGCTAGCCCAAAGAGAATCAGCTTCTTCTTTGAGACAAACTGTAGAAGGTATCTTACATCACTCAACATCCAGCACCACCTTGTACAGGTTCTGCCGACAGAACAAATCAAAATTCTGCTCAAAGTTCATTTTGCTCTTTTGACAGATTCGCTCTTGAGTCCAGTGGTCTGCTAAAACCAGTTTGGGACAAGCACCTCCTTTGCAAACCGACACAATCTCACAATTTCTGCAATCTTCCGGAATTTTTTCTAAGCTGTGTAGCCACAACTTTTTTCTTTTCTCATCATTCAACAGATTCTGATTGACATCTCCGAACAAATTCACCTGGTCATAGAGCAGCACTGTGCAAGCCATGATTTTTCCTCTTACACTAAAAGTATAATTATTCGGATTTTGCGCATAACAAGCCAATTGGTTGGAAAGGTTAACATAAGATTCATAAAGTTGATAACCAAATTTTAAAGCCTGCAGCGAAAAAGAGTAAACAATGTCCTTGTCGAGCCGTTCTACCTGATAATCCTCTTCACGTTCTCCTTGGCCCCAATCACCAACGTTTCTGTAGAGCATGAGGAATCTTCTATCATTTTTGAACGGAAGTCCCTCATCAATCATAAAATGCTGAACATTCTGATAATTCACTTTAGAAACATTGAATCGTAGGATAACAACACATTTCAGTTGTGTTTTCTGTATCTTCAAAAGATTATCATAAATACGCCGATAACTTCCGTGCCCATTTTTTAGAACCCGTTGCTGGTCATGGCTCTCCTCGTTGCCGTCAATCGTAATCTGATAGATTGTACATTTACAATCTTCAACAAGTACTTTAAACTTTCTTTCATCAAGTAAATAACCATTCGTTGTCATATCAGCAATGTATTTTAACTGATATTTTGACGTAAGCTCCTGAAATTTATCGGATAAATAAACGATGGCTTTATAACCTAATAGAGGTTCGCCGCCAAACCATGACGCACGTAAAGTTTTGTAGTTCCCGCTTGACAATTTTTTATCAGCAAAAGCTACAATATTATCCATCGTCTCACGAGACATCCCAATATTTTCAAATTTCTCATAGCAGTAAAGACAGCGAAAGTTGCAGTCTCCATGCGTCAAAATGGTAAGTCTCAGCGTCTCAGCTTCCTCTGAAAAAACTCCTTCCATCATTTTCTCAAATTCATTTTCCTCTGGAAAAAAGCGGTTTGAAGAAAGATAATCTTCATAATCATTGAGTGTCTGTGAATCATTTTTCATCTTTGCCAACAAATCATTCGTGACCATGACAGAAAAATTATTCTTTGTATTGAGCAGAGCTATTCCATCTTCTAACTCTTTTGTCACAACGTATTTGGATAAATCTTTCATTCGTTCTCCTTTCTGAAAACGTTTCACGCTTTGAGGTTTAAACTACTTCTATCACTTTCCTGTTTGAAATCTTATTTTCCCCATGGAAAATCTGGGTCTTGCACCATAATGCCTAAAAATTTATTATTCATTATTATTGCTCCTTTTCTAAATATTTGCAAAATATTAAAAGAAGTATATAATAAATAATAAATTCGGTCAAGCCCACAAAGAAATATATTTCTCATATATGAATAAAGGAGCAAAATGTTAGATTCAATTATAGGACAGACTTTCAGAGAATTACGCCAAGCAAAAAATATTGAAATAAAGGAAGTTGCCAACGAGCATTTTTCATATCCTCAAATTTCAAAATTTGAAACCGGAAAAAGTAGTATCACAGTAGAAAAGTTGTTTGACGGGCTTCTTTCAATCAATGTTTCTCTAGAGGAATTTTCACGCGCCTATTACAATAACTCTGGTAATGGTGAGTTCCTCTTCCCCACTAAACTTAATGAAGCCTATCATTCAAATAATCTCGCACTGTTAAAAAATATGCTGAGAGAAGCAAAGTATACATTAAAAAAATTCCCCGAAAAAAGTAAATATAAATTGAATTTAATTGTGATTAAAGCTGTCATAAAGAATCTAGATTCCAACTATGAGGTCCCTGTAATTGACGTTAAATACCTTACCAACTATCTGACAACAATCGAAGAATTCACTAGTTATGAGTTTTGGCTCTTCGCTTATTGTGTGATTCTCTTTGACAATGACACAATTATTAAAATTGTAAAACAGATTATTCATTCAGGACAAAATAATTTAGATTTTCCAAGCCTCAGGCAAAGGAAGTATGCTTCCATTTTAAACAGTATTGATGTTCTCTTGAAAAGAGAGTGTTATGAACCGTTATCGGCTTGGTTAACTTATTTGGATAAAGCACTTGACTCTGACCTTTTTATTTATGAGAAAGTACATTTTGTTTACCATAATTTCATTTATGAATTGAAACAAAATCCTCAATCCGCATCGGCAAAAGAAAAGCTAAAAGATTATTTTTCTGCACTAAAACTGTTTAAGTGTTTTAATTTAGTTAACACAACAGAAAGAGAAGTCAATGAATTTTTTCCAGATTATCATATCTGATATTTTTTATCTTCTTCCTCATATATTTGTCTGTGCCTTACTAGAACAAAATACCGGCCGGTTTAAACCTAAACCCGCCGGTATTTATTTTATTTGACTAGCGCCGTTTGGCTCTGTCGTGCAGTATTTTTCTGTAATTTCTCGCGCCGGCCAGCTCTTTGCGTCGTTCTTCATGCTTGGCTAGCTGGATTTGTCTTGAGGTCAGGCCGTCATAGCCTGATTCTTTTTTCATTTTCAGGTAGTTTGACAGGCGCTCAGTGGTGAGTTCGCCGCTTGCTATGGCTTCAAGAACGGCACAGCCTGGTTCGTTTTTGTGGCTGCAGTCTGAAAATTTGCAGGACAGGGCTAGCTCGTCAATGTCTGGAAATGATTCTGAGAAGTTGGCGTTTTCCAGGCCGAGTTCACGCATGCCCGGTGTGTCAATGACCATCGCCCCTGAGGCGAGTGTGAATAATTTGCGGTGTGTGGTTGTGTGTCTTCCTTTGCTGTCAACTCCTAATCCGCTGGTTTTTATAAGCTCTTCACCGAGCAGACGGTTAATCAGAGTGGATTTTCCTACGCCTGAAGAGCCTATAAAAGCGACTGTTTGTCCACTTTTTATTTCTTCTGACAGCGGAAAATAACCTTCTGCATCAAGTCCGCTTGTGACTAAGATTTTGACTCCTAGGGCAATTTTTTGTAAATCTGACAATTTTTCCTCTAAATCATCACAAAGGTCCTGCTTCGTCAAGATTAAGACGGGCGTCGCGCCTGATTCCCAGGTCAAGGCAAGATAGCGCTCCGCTCTTCGCAGGTTGAAGTCTTCGTTTAGGGCCATGCAGATGAAGATTTTGTCAATGTTTGCGGCAATGACCTGGCGCTCACTGGTGACTGTGCCGGCGGCTTTTCGAATCAAAACGGACTGGCGCTCAAGCCGCTTGTGGATGAGGGCTGTGCCTGCCGCAGCGTTTTTTCTATCCAGCAGGACAAAATCACCGACAGCTGGAAAATCAGTCGAGTCAAGGGTTTCGTAACGGAATTTACCGGAAACTTCAGCGCTCAACTCTCCGTCCTCTGTTACGACTTTATAAAGATTTCTTTCCTGTTCAACCACCCGTCCCAGGTAGAAGCCAGGGAATTCGTTTTCTTTTTCCGTAAGAAAATTTGTATTCAATTGTTTGTTCCTCCAAAAGTTTATGCTACAGACTTATTGGGAGGCGGGATTTTAAACTACAGTGAGTGCCTCCCTGAGTTTTACAATAGCTGTCATTTTCATCATTATAATCTCCTTTTCGCTTTTATAGCGCTATTATACACAATATCCCGGTTTTTTGCCAGAAATCGTGTTCTAGAGTTTTATACAAAACAAAGTCAATTGTCCAGTGAAATTTAAGCTGGCACAAATCTCGAAAAGAGGTCCGTGTGTTATAATTAAGAATATGGAAAAACAAGTCTTATTCACAATTTTTGGCGCAACTGGCGACCTTGCCAGCCGTAAATTATACCCGTCACTCTTTCGCTTATTCAAGCGCGGTGAATTAGCTGAACATTTTGCAGTCATCGGAACTGCCCGCCGTCCCTGGACGGATGACTATTATCGCGAGGTCGTCCTTAAATCTATCGCAGAGCTGACAGACGACAAACGCCAGGCAGAAAGCTTTGCCGGCCACTTTTACTATCAAAGCCACGATGTCAATCAAGCCGAGCATTACGTGACCCTGAAAAATCTCGGCGAAAAACTGGCGAAACAATATCAGACACTGGGCAACCAAGTGTTTTTTCTGGCAATGGCTCCGCAGTTCTTCGGCACCATAGCTGAACATTTACAGTCTGGGAAAATCCTGACCGGCGCAGGCTTTGAGCGTATCGTCATAGAAAAGCCCTTCGGTGAGAGTCTGAAAACGGCCACTGAGCTCAATGACGCGCTGCAGCATGTTTTCCGTGAAGACCAGATTTTCCGCATTGACCACTATCTCGGCAAAGAAATGATTCAGTCTGTCTCTGCCGTCCGGTTCGCGAACCCTATCTTCGAGGCTGTGTGGAACCGGCAGTACATTGACAACATCCAGATTACCTTCGCTGAAGCAATCGGCGTGGAAGACCGCGGCGGCTACTACGAGCACTCGGGTGCACTGAAAGACATGATTCAAAACCATGTCCTGCAAGTACTTTCACTGCTTGCAATGGAGAAACCCGCTGAATTTGACGAAACTTCGATTTTGAGCGAAAAAGTCAAGGCCCTGCAGGCAATCCGCAAATACAGCCATAAAGAAGCGCTGAACAACTTCGTGCGCGGACAGTATACAGCCGGCAGACTTGACGGCCAGGACTTTATCGGCTACCGCGAGGAGCCGAATGTGGCTGCAGATTCACGCACGGAAACCTTTGCCGCCGGCAAATTCCTGATTGATAATGAGCGCTGGACAGGCGTCCCATTCTATGTCCGTTCCGGTAAACGCCTGACAGAAAAAGGCACGCGCATCAACGTTGTCTTCAAAAAAGAAGCTGGTTCACTTTTTGACAAAGCAGAGCAGAATGTCCTGACAATTTACATTCAGCCGACAGAAGGCTTCAGTTTGTCCGTAAACGGCAAAGCTGCAGGCTCAGGATTTGAAATTGAACCGCTGCGTCTGTCTTTCCGTCACGACGCTGAATATCTGGGCAACTCTCCAGAAGCTTACGAAACACTCTTTCTCGACGTATTGAACGGCAACGGCATGAACTTCTCCCACTGGGAAGAGGCCAAACGTGCCTGGGAACTCATTGACGTTATCCGCGAAGCTTGGGACGCAGACAAATCACCGCTGCCCGAGTATGCCGCGGGCAGCATGGGGCCACAAGTCGCCTTCGACCTGCTATCTGAGGACGGACGGACCTGGATGTGGACACCTGACGTTTGGTATAAAGAAAGAGGATTATTATGACCGAAGATTTTGTAATGAGCCGGGCTGAGCTCGAGGCACGCATCCGCGAAGAACTGCACCAACCCTTCTACGTCGCCAAAATGGCTGAGGCACGATTTACTGAAGCCCAATATCAGGAAATCAAAAAGCAGCTTCAAGCTGAATATCAGCACTACATTGAGAATTATGTGGACCCTCAGGCAAATTAACTCAAAATAAATGACGAGAAACAAAAATCTCGTCATTTTAATTTCCAGACACTGTCCCGCTCAATCAGCTCACTGTCCGAATAAAAGTCCTTAGAACTTCCTTTTTGAATCGACTTAATCAAGTACTTCACAGCCAAGCGCCCCTTTTCAACCTGGTCAATCCGAACAGTGGTCAACTTCGGAGCGATGAAACTGTCAAAATCGGCATCGTCGACACCAATGATAGAAATGTCTTTAAAAATCTGGCTGAATCGGGCGGCCAGCAGGTCGGCGGTGGCATAAACGGCCGTGAAAGGTTGTTCTTCCAGGTATGGTGACACGCTTGAGAGGACATCCTGATAGCTTGGCGTCTTCACTTTCAGAACTGCTGCATCGGGGAAATACTTAGCAAAGGCCAGATAGCGCTTCTGAATAACGCTGGATTCTCTTTCATCAAAATTAAAACTGTAAAAGAGGATTTTTTCGTGTCCCATTTTTCTCAGATATTCAGCAATTATTTTAGACACTTTTTCTTCATCTGTCCCGATAAAATTTCTCGGTTTATCAGGCAACTTGCTCTCCTCGTCCCAATAAGTATCAATATAGCTGACAGGCGTATGAATGGCACAATCCATTTTGACGAAGTCCTGATTGTTCAAGGAAATAACGATAAATCCTGCAAATGTCCAATTTCTCTGCAGCGCTTCAACACTTTTCACATCAGCCACAGTATGCAGCATGGTAAAATAACCGGCGGCATTGGCAGCCTGCTCAATACCAGTCAGTACTGCCGAGACAAAGGGGTCGATAAAGTCTACTTGATTATGCTTATTATAAAAAAGCACACCAATCAGATTTGACCGGCCAGAGCGCAAATTCGCCGCATTCTGATTGGGTACGTAGTTATATTTTTTAACCAGCTGTTCGATTTTCTGCTTTGTAGGTGCTGAAACCTTGGCGTCTTTGCCGCGAATGACGTTTGAAACGGTCATTGGTGAAACACCGGCTAGTTTTGAAATTTGTTTAAGTGTTATTTTTGTCATTTTCTTTCTTGATACAATATTCTTGCTATTTTGATTTCTTTATCTTTCTAACTCTTTTAATTATATCAAGGTTTAACGTTATTTTCCACTATAAATTATCTCAAACAGAGCATCCTGAAGCTCAATGTTCTTAATATTTTTGATAAAAGCGCAGCGTTGCTCAAAACTTGTCAGTTGTTTAAGCCGTCCGAAAATGAAGTCTTTCTCGTCGTAACTGATTTCAGCAATGTCCAGACGGCGCATCAAAGCGTCTTCAAAAGTCCAGTCAAATTCACTGCTGAACTGACTCAAATCCAACTCAAAATTTCCAGTTAGACCCGCCGCTGCTTCATGCCCAGCATAAACAATCGTGTGCTGACGCGCAGACGGATGGGATTCTGTCAAAGTCAGCCTCTTCCCGTCAAATCGGACGGTCGTCTGATTGTTATCTTCATGGAGAATATATTCATTCGGAGCACCTGGGAAAATCTTCCAAATCAGCTCAGAAGGCACTTCTTCACCTGCCAGCGGCTGCTTATCCAACGGAATAATAGCGCCAGTCCTTGCAAACACAGGCATTTCTGTGATTTCACGATAGACTTTCAGCTCTACATTTCCCTCGTATTTTTCTCCCGTAAAGAAATCATACCAAATCCCCTCAGGGAACCAGACATCTGCCTCGCCCATCTGCAGCTCCGTGCTGCTCTTGTGAGTAATCGGCGCCAGCATCAGCTCAGAGCCGAAGAGATACTGGTTCTTGTGATCACGGCTATAGGCCGGTTCTGCCATTGGATATTCGTAGTACATCGGCTCGATGAGAGCGCGTCCTTCCTCAGCTGTACGCTGATTTGCCGAATAAAGATAAGGAATCAGCGCATGGCGCAGACGCAGAAACTTTTCCATCGACGCCTCAATCACCCTGTCAAAATGCCAGGGCTCTTTGCTGGTAAATTCAGACTTCGACGAATGCAAACGGTTAATCGGCGAGAAGACGCCGTATTGTACCCAGCGCAAGGTCAGCTCAGAATCCTTGCTGCCGTGCATATGTCCGCCGATGTCGTGACTCCACCAGGTATAGCCGATATTTGTCGCCGTGCTGGTAAAATAAGGCTGAAAATCCAGACTCGCCCAGGAAATCACAGTATCGCCGGAAAATCCGATTGGATAGCGGTGTGAGCCTGGTCCAGCATAACGGCTCAAAATCACATTATCCGGATGAAGCTTCTGTGAATCCTCATACTGATAACGATTCAGCTGCCAGAGCGGGTCAGCGCCTGACTTGGAGACCGTTCCCTGCTGCCAGTCCAGCCACCAGAAGTCGACACCGTCTTTCTCAAGCGGTCCGTGGACATCTTCAAAATAGGCCTTCCGGAAGTCCGGATTGTCAAAGTCAAAGGTCGCAGGCTCTTCCAGCTCAGCGTCCAGATGCAGACGTTCCGCCACTGCTGGGTAGGCTGCTTCAAATGCACGAATGCCGTCCGCCGGATGGTCATTCAGCGTGACTTTGAGTTTACGCCGGTGGAGCTCATGAATTAGTCCTGCCGGGTTTGGGAAAAGCGCTTTATTCCAGGTGTAGCCGGTCCAGCCAGAACCAAAGCGGCTGGGCACTTCGGCATTCAGATGCCAGTCCATATCAATCACAGCCACAGATAAAGGAACTTCCTTCTCCGCAAATTTGTCCATCAGCGCCAGATAAGAGTCGGCGGAGTATTCATAGAAACGGCTCCACCAGTTGCCCAGCGCAAATCTCGGAAGCTTAGGCGTAGGGCCTGTCAGCTGGTAAAAGTCACGCAAAGCCCTGCGGTAGTCACGTCCATAAGCAAAGAAATAGAGGTCAATCTGGTCAGAGGATTTTCCGGCAATATCGCCGGCAGCGCTCAAAACCAGGCTATCGTCCGGCAGCACAGCAAAACCGTTTTTTGACATGATTCCGTCATCCAATGGACAAGCTCCGTTTACGCGGTCTAGAGTCCGGGTGGTTCCGCCCAAATTTCCTTCAATTTTTTCCCCGAAACGCCAGCGATTCGAGTAAACCGAAGCATTATAGCGCGCATCGGCGAACAAGCTCGACTTTGTGAATGTTCCGCCGTTATAGTACAAACGGACACTGGATGTCAAAATCTCAATCGTATTCTCTTTCCTGATAACATCGAACTTTGGGCTATCAAAATTGCGATTTTGTACAATTTGTGTCAAGCTGTTCTCGAAATTCAGCGTCTCAGAATACTCGATACGAATCAGATTTTCCGTTAAGACAGTGAATCGTGCCTTGTCAAAAATAATTTCATTTTTTTTCATAGTTTCTCTCATTTGAGTTCGGGACGCCAGAAGCTATGAAATTAGATGAATTGAGAACCTGCCTTACGGCAGAACCTCAATTCCCTAAATTTCTTCGCTTCTTTGCGGGCGCCCCTCACATCATTTTTCATTTGAGTTCGGGACGCCAGAAGCTATGAAATTAGATGAATTGAGAACCTGCCTTACGGCAGAACCTCAATTCCCTAAATTTCTTCGCTTCTTAACGGGCGCCCCTCACATCATTTCTCATTTGAGTTCGGAGCGCCAGAAGCTATGAAATTAGATGAATTGAGAACCTGCCTAAAGGCAGAACCTCAATTCCCTAAATTTCTTCGCTTCTTAACGGGCGCCCCTCACATCATTTTTCATTTGAGTTCGGAGCGCCAGAAGCTATGAAATTAGATGAATTGAGAACCTGCCTAAAGGCAGAACCTCAATTCCCTAAATTTCTTCGCTTCTTAACGGGCGCCCCTCACATCATTTTTCATTTGA
>NZ_BAAGGQ010000008.1:0-98492 GCF_054658595.1 Lactovum odontotermitis | reverse complement strand
TGTTCTGTGCTACAATTGGAGAAGGTCATCATGTCTCTTTTCTATATTGTTTTGTCGAAAAAACTATTATAAGAAAACATGATGATTTTTTGTTGGAAAAGTGTCCAACTTCATTTTATAACTTTCGTTGAATTCTCCGACTGCTGAAATATTCGAAAAATACTCAAATTTATGTTACAATGAAAAATGAAATTTAAACTATGAAATTATTGAATAAGAAAAACCGAGTTCTACTCAAAGAATTTATCAAGACAGATTTTAAACTCCGTTACCAACAATCAGTCATAGGTTATTTGTGGTCCATCCTCTATCCGTTGATGTATTTTGCTGTACTCTATTTGGTTTTTGTACAGTTTCTGCAGTTTGGTGCAGGTACGCCGCATTGGCCGGTGGCGATGCTTTTGGGTCTTGTCATTTGGACCTTTTTTGATGAGGCGACGCACCGTAGTCTTTATACAGTTGTAGGGCACGGCGGTCTTCTCAGAAAAATCGACTTTGAAAAGCCGGTTCTGATTTTTTCTGAAATCGCAGGTGCAGCGATTAATCTGGGGATTAATCTCTGTGTCGTGCTGATTTTCATGATTATCAACGGTGTCCGAATCGACTGGCACATTATCTTCGTGATTCCGCTGGCTTTTCAGCTGCTGCTGATTACAGCGGGAATCTCTTTTGTTGTGGCCACGCTCTATGTCTCATTCCGTGACATTGAGCCCATCTGGAACGTTCTGCTGCAGGTCGGCATGTATTTCACGCCGATTATCTACCCTATCTCTTTGCTGCGCGGAAAAAGCGAGCTGGTTGCAAAAATCGACATGCTTAACCCAATGGCGCAGATTATTTCTGACCTTCGCTGGGCGATTATCGGCCCTCAGGTCGGTCCGGTCAATATCGGCGGAACCATGGTCAATGCACCAAGTTATCCGCCGGCCTTCCAATTTATCCTGAATCCTGCTATCGCCAGCATTCCTTACGTCTTCTCCGTACTGATTTTCATTCTCGGATACACAATCTTCACCCGCCATGCGGATAACTTTGCGGAGGTTCTTTGATGGAAATGGAAAAACAACAAACTAGGCAGACTTTCCCCGCTAATGAAAACGCGGACAAAATGGGTGTGATAGGAGAAAACGCGACCCCCGACGACAATATCGCCATTCGTGTCAGCCACGTCTCCAAGTATTTCAAGCTCCCGACTGAGCCGACCAACAGCCTCCGCCGTGCCGTCGTCAATCGCTTTAAGGGAATTAAGGGCTACCGCAGGCAGGAAGTTCTGAAGGACATCAGTTTCGATATTGAGAAAGGTGATTTCTTCGGCATTGTCGGGCGTAACGGCTCTGGGAAGTCCACGCTTCTGAAAATTATTTCAAGAATTTACAAGCCGAACGCCGGCAGCGTCGAAATTAATGGACGCCTTGTCTCTTTTATCGAGTTGGGAGTCGGATTTAACGACGAGCTTTCCGGCCGTGAGAATGTCTATCTGAACGGTGCCATGCTCGGCTTCTCAACGACAGAAGTCGACGAAATGTACGACGAAATCGTCGAGTTTTCTGAACTGCAGGACTTCATGGACCAGAAGTTGAAGAATTATTCTTCGGGAATGCAGGTGCGGCTGGCTTTTTCTGTGGCAATTAAGGCAAAAGGAGATATTCTTGTTCTGGACGAGGTCTTGGCTGTTGGAGACGAGGCTTTTCAGAAAAAATGTGATAATTTTTTCAAAGCGATAAAAGGTGATAAATCTAAGACGATAGTTCTGGTTACTCATGATATGAATGCGGTTAGAAAGTATTGCAATAAGGCAATGCTTATTGACAGTGGTAATATTATTGAGTCGGGAAAAGATGTTGAAGAAATTTCATGGAATTACAGCAAACTTTTTCTTGGAGAAACAAAACAGATTGATCCCATGCGGATGGGCGACGGAAGTGTGCGCTTCGAGAAATATGATTTTCAATTTGATGATTCACGATTGCTTTTCAATTTTAAAATTAAGAATTACTCTGATCAAGATTTCAGCGGAAACCTTGATTTCGGGATTGTTTTTTATCAGGATGGAAAGAATATAGTCGGTAATCATCTTATTTCTGATAAGAGGCAAGGTTTGACCTTGAACTCATCAGAGATGAAAGATTTCTCAGTAGAAGTAGACAATCATTTTTCAAAGGAAACATTCACTGTGGATATTTTTTTGTATGCGGAGTCTGGTGAACACCTTTTGGACAGGGTGCGAGCTGCTTTCATGTTTGAAAATATTTTTGGCAAAAAAAATTATGGAAATTTTGTGATTCCCATTCAACTTGACGAAACAATAAAATAATATATAAAGTAAAGGAATTTAAATCATATATGCAGACTCTTCAAAATTTTGTTTTTCCACATAGCCTGGATTTCGGATCAAAAGAAAAGTATTATCGCCCAGATGGCCAGGTGGTTTTCTCGGAAGGTCAACTAAAGATGTCAAATACGTCAACTGTATCTTTTGATTCATATTATAACTATTTTTCAGTTCCGTTATGGAAAAAGAAAGTGGGCATTCAAAGCGCAAGCTTTTTAATTTCTGGCTCTGGAAAAGTTAAAATTGAATTCTTTGAGTATACTGAAAATTATATTAACTTATTACTTGATTCTGTTGAATTTGATTTGAATTCTGAGGATAAGTATATTTTTGAGCTGAATGTTCAAGATGCAAAACATTCAGGCTTGATTTTTCCTAAAATAACGGCTTTGGAAGATGTTTCAATAAAGTCAATGAAGTGGGAAACGAAGGATTCAATAAAACGGACAGTTAAACTCGGAATTTCAATTACACATTTCAATCGTAAAAACTATGTAGTCCCAGCAATTAAACGTATCAAAGAAAACCTTCTTGATAAACAGGAATGGCATGACAAAATCGACTTTGTTGTTGTAGATAATTCAAAAAATATTACGGTTGAAGAATCTCAAGGCGTTCAAATAATTCCTAATGAGAATACAGGCGGTTCAGGCGGTTTTATGCGCGGATTTTTATATTACAAGCATGAAACTGATGTTACGCATGTGCTGTTCATGGATGATGATGCAAGTCTTGAAGTTGAAAGCATCAAACGTGCCTATCAAATTCTGCAGTTTGCAGAAGATGATTCGACAGCAGTAGGTGCAGCCTTGTTCTTTGAAGATCGGCCTGATAATTTCATAGAACGTGGTGCGAAGTTAGATCCTAGTGTAACTTGGATGGCTAAATACCGTGATGCTTGGGGGCTCTCACGTGAAACAATCCTGTATTCTGAACAGGAGGATACCTCAAATGACTATGGTGGCTGGTGGTTCTTTGCCTTTCCAGTAAAACATGTTAAATATCTGACTCCTCCTTATTTTGTTCGAGGAGATGATGTCAGCTTTAGTACACTTAATAAGTTTAATGTTGTTTTCGCAAATGGCGTTGCTTGCATGGCTGAGAACTTTGAGGATAAGTTTTCTCCAATGACAGAGTATTTGGATATGCGAAATAAGATGATTGTGAATACTCTCTTTATTAATCGTTCTAAATATGCTGTGAAATATTATAAGTGGTTAGCACAAAATATGCTTTTAGCAGGACGGTATGGTTATGTAGATGTTTTGAAACTTGCATTGAATGACTATCTTAACCTCACTTCAAAATGGTTAGTTGACAACGCTGGAATGCAAGAGAACATAGTCAAAATAATGAATTTGGCTTCTGCCAATACTGCACAGACCTTAGATTTGTCACAACTTCCGATTGAGTTCAATCCTAAAATGGGTGAGAAGGGGAGATTAACTCTTCTAAAAATGCTTTTCTTTCCATTAGTGCACGATAAAATCAATATTCAAAGAATGTCGATTCTTCCGATATTTCAGCAAATGGCTGGTTATAAACGTGTATTGACTTACAATCCGAACACAAACAAAGGATTTATTGTTGAAATCAGCAAGAAAAAGCTTTTTAAAGGAATATTTTCAATTTGGCGCGATTGCTGGAAGATTCGTCGAAATTATGGAAAGGTACGGAAACGTTTGTTGGATGATTTGGATTATTTGACGAGTGAAGAAATGTGGAATGATATTTTGTTTCCTGGAGAAAATAAATGAGTAAGTTGAAAAAAACAGAGAATATTTTTATATTAATTCTAGTCGCCTTTTTTATCCCTTTTTTTATCTATTTTAAGCCGCTTCAATCCAATGATGAGAATCATGCTTTTCAAAGAGTGTACGGCATAAGTCAGGGGCTTTTTATTGTTAAAAATCATCCCTTGCCTGTTAGTGAAGCTGATATATCACATTTCGGTTTTATTCCAAATGAACCGAATTCATTGTTTCCAAAGTCAGTTGCAGAATTTGTTGAATCCTACCCTGGTTTAGAGAATTACAATGATTCTTTTGGCAAATGGGTGAAAACACCGCTAAATAAAAACGAGAGGATATTATTAGGGACTACTCAGTTTGATACTTATGCGCCTGTTGCCTTTTTACCACAGGCTTTAGCCGTAACTTTAGGAAAATTGTTCAATTCATCGCCCGTGATTTTGGATTATCTCGCTCGATTTGCAGTGTTTATTACCTATGCACTATTTATGTATTTTTCAATTAAGATTATCCCTGTAAAAAAATGGGCTGTGGCTGCAGTTGGTCTGCTTCCAATAATGATAAGCCTTTCAATCGGGATGAATGCGGATATCATGTCAATTGGTCCGATTGTTCTTTTTTTAGCAATTTTGCTTCGAAGTTATTTTGAGGAACGCTCAAAAAAGGAGAATGTCCTTGATATATTAATACTTTCATTGCTGGTGACGATTGCCGCTTTATCAAAGCCGTCAATGATTGCGGTGATTGTTCTCATCCCGCTTTACTTTGTTGATTATCAGAAAATTAAGTATGTTAAAAAGTTGGGGTTGAAGTCGTTGACTTGGTTGAAGATGATAGCCACTGTTGCTCCGCTTATCATTTATGGTGCTTGGACGAGTTTGACGTCAACTCATCATTTGGGGTTAAGTGATATTTACCTGACGGCAATTCCGCAGCTTTCCAGACTAAAAACGGCGCCGTTGGCAGCTATAAAATCTTTTATGACAGGAGCCTGGAATTATTTAAAGACAGGGTTGGGGTTGCTTCAATCTCCCTTCACTGATACAAATGGGTCATTGGATAGTCTGAAATTTAATGATTATGTGTTTCATCTTCCTTATCTATTTGGTTATCTTACATTAATCTCTATTTTTGTTTTTATTTTTGTCGGTTATCAGGAAAAGAAGGAAAAACTTTCGGCTGTCTCTGAGATGAGGCTTAGGTTATTGTCAGTTTTCATGGTTGTGGCTGTACTTGGCATAGTAGCTGCCACTTGGCTGGCGCAATGGATTACATGGACTCCGGTTGATTCTGATAGAATTTTAGGAATTCAAGCAAGGTATTATATGGCCGTTTTCTTTATTTTGGCTGTAATTCCGACTGGCAGGCTGTTTTGTACAACAGAGAAAATATATAAAGTGTACTCGATTTCATCGCTTTTGATATTATTATCAGCTTCGTCCATCGCTTTAGCATTGGCCCCTTGAAGACTTGCTTCTAGGTCACAGGAGCTGCCCGGGTAGTGTGGCTTCCAATTAATGAAAGAAAAGAATGATTCATAAATTTATAGCTATCCCTTATAAAATTAAAGTTTCTCTGATTATTTTATTTATCTCCTTGTTCTTGTTGATTCCGGAGATTAGTTTCGGCGGCGGCTCAGGTTTAAATGGTCCTGATATGTTTTTTCACATGACGCGTTATCTTGATACCGCTATGCAGATAAAAACGGGCCACTTTTCCTATTTTCAGCAGTTTTTCACCAATAACAATAGCGGACGGATCATGAATGCTTTATATGGTCCGCTTTTTGCTTATTTTCAAGGCTTTTTGCTTTTTCTTTGCGGTTTTCATGGCATTATCTGGTATGTTTCATACTGCTGGCTGACAAATGTCATAGGGATAAGCTGTATGTTTTATTGCCTGAGGAGTAGTTTAATTCAAAAGAAAATGGCTTTTTTGTTAAGCATTTTCTATGTCATTGCAGGGAATGGGAATATTCAGCTAGCAAATGGAACTTATGCGATTGGCTACGCATTTTTTCCCTTGGTTATTGCTGTTTCATTAAGGCTGTTAAAATCAAGTGGTAAGCCGGTTATTGTCTGGGAATTAGTTTTATCATTAACTGTCTTGGCTCAAACTCATATGTTGAGTTTACTTCTTGGACTGGGGATTTATTTTTTGGCTTTCATTTGCTTTACTTTCAAAAATTTTAGATCAAAAATTTATTTTCCAGTAATAAAAGCAATGCTTTTATCAGCAATTCTATTTTTATTTTTGAATTTTAATATCTGGGGAGCTTACTTAGAGGTTGTTTTGTCGAATCCGGGCTTAATCATGCCGCGTCTGCCGCTTATGATGGATTTACAATATACGCTTGATATTTCAGGACTGGGCTTTACTCAATTTTCAATTTTTGTAGTGATTCTTCTTGTGGTTGGATATATTATGACCGGTAGACACCTACGTTCAGAAACTTTGGATGTAAAGTTCTCTTTTGTCATTTCGATTTTGTTTACCATTTTTTCTTTTGGGTTAGTAAATTTGAGTTTTATTCCCAAAATTACTTTGCTTCAGTTTTACACCCGCTTTATGGTGATTGCTTTCCCGCTTGGACTGTTTTTAATTGGTAAGTTATTGTCTAGAGAAAATAGACAGTTAATTCAGTTTTTCACACTTATTACTCTAGTTTTCACGCTAATTTCCTACTTTTCAGTGACGGCACAGCAATCCAAATCTTTTGTTTCAAAAAGTTTTTCAACATTCCAAGATTCAATGGTGCCGCAAGATTACTTTGAGGCAATGACGAGCCCTCAGTTCCTCCTGAGTTCATCTTTTTACGAAAAAAGCATAAATAAGCCAGGTGTTGGTGAAGTTGATTATGTTCCCAATGGTTCGCCCTACAAAGTAACAGAATTATCGGCGCAAGGGAATCAAGGATACCTGAATTTCCAGAATTATTTCATAAACGATGTTTATAAACAGACTTATTTTGTTGGATCAGACTTGCAACATAGGGTTACTTCTAGAGGACTGGAAATTTCGTGGCGCTCGGAAAAAAATCAAAAAACCATGTTACCAGTTCTGAGTTATGCGCACACGAAGGTGATATTGAACGGCAAAGTTTTATCAAGTTCTGAGACCGATATTTCTTACATTGGTGCTTTGAAAGTAAACGCTCAAGCAGGAAAAAACGTGTTAATTATTTCTTATCATCCGTCAAAATGGTTCGTCTGTGGTGCATTTATTCAAATTGTTTCAGTATTTGGGAGTTGTATTTTTATTTTTGTAAAAAGACGAAACTTGGATTAGCAAACTCAGATTTTGTGATTTTGACAAAATCATGGAAATTTTTTCGACAGACCTCCTAAAATTGCACCTGTAAGCTGAACGTTCGTCCTCCTCGTTTTTTGAATTTAGCTCAAAAGTTCCGAAAAACTGTTAATCGTTAAAAAATAGTACTGATTTAACAATCGACATATTGCAGAAAAAGTATGATAAAATAATTGGGGTAACATTTCCGAAAGGACCACTAAAAACAAGGTGAAATACATTCGCAACGAAGTGAAAGCATCCGATTCAGCGGATAAAAAAATAGTATACTGAATCATTTTAAACATAAAAAGGCTAATCTGTAAGACAAAAGGCAGAGCCCCTAGTAGCCTAGTTGCTTCTTAGGCGCCTATTGGCAAATTGCAGACACATCATAAGTTTACAGAGGCCTATCAAAAGCCAAAAAATAATAGAATAGGAAAATTAAACATAAAAATGTCAGAAAAAATCGCCATTCTTATCCCTGCCTACAACGAAGAACAAACAATCACTAAAGTGATTGCCGATTTTCGGCGAGTACTTCCAGAAGCCGAGATTTACGTTTATGACAACAATTCAAAAGACAAAACCAGTGAACTCGCTCGCGAAACTGGTGCGCATGTTGTTTTTGAACCGCGTCAGGGGAAAGGAAACGTTGTTCGCTCAATGTTCCGTGACATCAACGCCGATTATTACATCATGGTGGACGCGGACGATACTTATCCGGCTACCGAAGTCGATAAGCTTTTGGAGCCGTTGCGCTCCGGTCTGGCAGATATGACGATAGGCGACCGTCTTTCAAACGGTACATATTCTAACGAAAACAAGCGTCCTTTTCATGATTTAGGTAATAACCTGGTGAAAGGCTTGATTAACAACCTTTACAAAGGCCATTATCAGGACATCATGACGGGTTACCGCGGGTTTAATCGTCTGTTTGTCAAATCTTTCCCCGTCTTGTCACCAGGCTTTGAGATTGAAACTGAACTGTCAATTCATGCGATGGACAAGCGTTTTAAGCTGGTTGAAGTTCCGATTTCTTATCAGGATCGGCCGGAAGGATCAGAATCAAAACTCAATACATATTCTGACGGGGTGAAAGTTCTGGCGACGATTTTCAGACTTTTTAAAGATTATAAACCGATGCGCTTTTTCGGCATTTTGGCTCTGCTTTTTTTCATCATCGGTATTCTAGTTGGAGTTCCGGTGCTGATTGAATTTGCACGGACTCAGTTTATCACGCATGTGCCGCTGGCGATGCTGGCAGTAGGTTTGATGATTCTGGCGGCTCTCTTCTTGATTTCCGGGCTGATTCTTGACACGATTGTCCGGCAGAGTCGAATGTCATATGAACTTTATATTTATCAGGTAATGGAGCAGAATCATCATGATAGATAAGTTGTGAATGGAAGTTAAGCTCTCACGAAATTGTAGGTATCAGAGTGCATTATTTGCAGGATTTTTGACAGCAAACGAACAACTGATGTAACGATTTCCTTTGATGTGATGGACAAGATGATATTAATGCACAGATTTGATGCTTGAAAAATATAAAAAATGTAACTTGTTTTTTTTAAAATTGGAAAGCTTGGAAAAGTAGGATGAAATAAGAACCAGACAGATTCAAGAGGTATGAATAAATGTTTAGAGAACAAAGCAGAACAGATGACAGAATTGAAGCGCTAGAAGTTAATATCAACGAAAGATTTAATTTCCTAGAGACTAAAATTCAGGATCTTCAAAATAGTAATAATGCAAATGCTGGATATCTTTTGGCCGTCAATGATTCGCTGAATATGATACTTCGTCATGAACATGAAAAGAAAGTTTCTGAAAAAATCAAAGTGTTTTATTTGGTTTCAAATTTAGCCTCAATCGATACTGTAAAGGATTTAATATTACGGATGTCTCAGGATGAGCGATTTGAGGTTTTTGTCGGTTCTATTCATTCAAGAATGCTGCCTAATCCTAATTTTGAAAATGAATCAAAAATTCATGAAAAGCTGGAAGAGTTAGGAATTGCTCATATCAGAATGCCATTTGATTATTCTGGTTTGACACTTTTAAAGCGGATAAATCCAGATGTAATTGTCCGTCAAACGCATTGGGATGCGGATCTCCAAGAGCATTACTCTTCTAAATTTTTGTCCTTTACAAGATTAGCAATTCTTGATTACGCGCTGGGAATTCTTGTTAATCCAAAATCGATGAATGCTGAATTTCCTATTCCCACAGTCGATGATCAAGCACAAAGATTAGCGTGGAGAGTCTTTCATTCCTACGTACCGGAAATAGATGAGTTATTGGCCGAAAATAGTTTGCCAAACCTTCATAATCAAGTGAATGTCGGAAGTCCGAAGGTTGACACAATATTAAAAGCTGAGTCAAAGTGGTTTAGAGAGACTACGAACAAAAAAATCTATTGGTTTTCACATCATTCAATTGGGAAAGACTGGCTCAACTTTGGACTTTTTCCAAAAATTTATAAAGAACTTTTGGCTTTTGCTCAGAAAAATCAAGACGTGGACATTGTTTTTTGTGAACATCCTTCATTTCGCAGTAGATTAATGGGGAGTGATTTGACAATCATAAGTGAGGAATATAATAATTGGCTTGAAGAATGGAATAAGCTTGATAATACATTTGAGCTTTCAGGAGACTCGAATTATATTGGTTATTTGAAGGGGGCAGATGTAATAGTGACAGACGGAATATCTTCCTTGACTGAGGGACAAATCGCTTCAAAGCCAATTGTGTTTCTTGAAAGAAATGATCATATGGCTTTTAATAGTCTCGGGGAAAAAATCAGCAATGGCTGGCATTCAATTAAAGAATCTGATAATTTTTTCCAAAAAATGTCCAATGAAGTGAATGACATCATGGAGCATGGAGATTCACTGAAAGAAAATCAAGAAAAGAATCTGAAATTGTGGACAGATTTTGGCAATCCTGTAAAAGTGATAATGGATGAAATTGCAAAAATCGGTGAGGAAGCTAACTAAATAGAGTCTATAATTCTATTCGATGGAGTTGAAACTTTCAGGATGTTGAATTCTTTCCCAAAGTCTAAGGTATTTAACTGTATTGCGATTTCTCATCCAACTCATAGCAAGATTAGAAAAACTTTGATTTTGTACAGTTAGGGAGGAAGTGCCTTGTTTAGAATTATTTTATAAATAATCAGAATGACGGCTTAAAGCGGTCATTTTTTAAATGGGAAGTTTACGTCATTGTTAACTTATTTTTGTATACCAGGAGTTTTTCCTCGTTGAAAGTATATATCTTGATTTATAATCAAGGACAATGTATAACAAAATTACCTAAAAGGTAATTTCACGATACAGTCAAATTATAAATCGGAGGTTCTATGCAAATTCAATACAGTAACAAAGTCATTGAACGACAGTGTACTGAATTAAAACAAGCAAAAAAGGATTTATCCGATAAGGTTGCGAAAAAACTGCATATGTTGATTAATTTTATTGAGAGAGCTGATAATTTGTCTTCACTTTTAGCTTTCCCAAGGTATAATTTTCACAAATTAAGAGGTGAAAGGTTAGGCCAGTATGCAAGCGACATTGCGACATTGATGGAAGAAAAAGTTCATACAGGTTGCTCGTTGCTTTTAACGAAGAAGATGAGCTTGCAGTTTATTCAAAACCCGCATTTGTCACAATAATACAAATAATGGAGGTTAGTAAACATTATGAGTAATAACGAAAAAATATACAAAGACTTAATTGCTTTTCATCCAGGGGCTTATATTGAAGAAATTATAGAGGACTTAAACATCACTCAGCAGGAGTTCGCTCAGAGACTTGGCATTCCCCCAAAGACTGTGAGTAAGCTGGTAAATGGCGAGGAATCAGTCAGCAAAGAGACAGCGAATAAGTTGGCAAAATTAACTGGTGTTTCTATTGTTACTTGGCTGAATCTGCAAAATGCCTATGACATGAAAGTAATTGAAATTGAAGAATCACAAAATGAGGACGAAGAAAACATTTGCGCTTGGTTGATTTTACCTATTTTAAGAAAAACAAGTTTGTAGAAAATAAAAAATACACCATAAGGGAAAAGGTTGAAGAACTTAAAAAGCTGCTTCATGTTTCCAGCTTATCCTATTTATATGATTTCAATAATTTGGTCAGTTATCGTAATACAAAGGGCTTTTCTGAGAAATCAATTGTAAACTCTAATATTATGCTGGAATTGGCCATTAATTCTTCAAAAAATATGACGGATAATAAATTTAACAGGAAAAAACTGGACAGTTTGCTGACAAATCTTAGAAAGATGACACTTCAGGATCCTCAAGTTTTTTATCCTGTTTTGAAAAAAGAGTTGCTGGAATGTGGGATTATCCTGCTGGGGCTTCCTGCCCTGAAAAATACAAATTTGAATGGTGCAACTAAAAAATTTAGAAACGGCAGTATCTTATTGTTAATGACTGACAGAAATAAGGGGGCGGATGTTTTCTGGTTCTCTTTATTTCATGAGCTTGGTCATATCATTGAAAATGATTTTTATTCCGACCATGGGACAAAAACAGTTATCTGGAAAAAGAACGCAAAGCAGATGTTTTGCTGAAAACTTTCTGATACCGGGAAATGAGTATTTGACTTTCCAGCGTAAATCTGATTATACAAGAGAAGCTATTTTAAAGTTTTCTAATGAGATGAAAATTCGTCCAAGCATTGTCTTAGGCCGACTACAAAATGATGAATTAATGGCATATATAGGTATTCTGAACTAAGACAGAACTACAATATTGTTATCCATTAGCACTTCAGTCGTGTTGACTGAAACACCTCTTGGAGAAGTAGAAGAGGTTGTCTTTCAGAAAATATGGCTTTCAAATGTATGCATATGTTCTTTCACACATTACTATTGCGTGATTTTTGTATATTGCCACCATACAATTTTCGTTGCGAAAGATTAGACAAACGAAAAATTTATTCTAATAAATAGCTTGCAGGGGCTATTTTTTGAGTTAACTTAACTTTGAATCTGAATCAGAATCTTATATTTTTAGACAGAAACATAAAAAACGTCTAAAAGCCATTGATTAATTTAATGTGAAATTATATAATTAATTAATGACGAAAACGAAGAAAAATTCGACAATTAATAAAGTTTTACCTCGTGCGGCAGCTATCCTGAGTTTGTTCCTGCTTCTGAGCAATATTGCAATGTTAAGCTTGTTATATAACAATATAGCAGTTCCTCAGGGTGTATTCGTCTTGTTGAACCTCTATAGATTATCGGGTGTGATTGGTGCGCTATATCTCGGAGCTTTGCTCTATCGTTGCAGGGAGTTAGTTAAAACCAATCTTAAAAAGCTGGCATTGCTTTTTTTATTGTATAGTTTTTTTCATTTGTTTATTGCAATAACAAAGAATATTGGCGTTTCAGGCAGTCCGGTCAATTTTTCTTTCATTCAAAATAATCTTTTTAGTCCAAGCTATAATCTTTTTTTGATTAGTTTTTTGCTGATCGTGTCATTGCTGCTGTTTCTGAAGAGGATTCCGTTTAAGTTTAAAAACATATTTAGAGCGCTCCCTGGCTTCAGTGTCAGCTACTGTGATTTGTTTGTCTTTTTGCTCACTGTGCTTGTGTTTCTTGATAATTTTATGATAAAAATCTTCCAGTCTGTGCTGATGTCTGGGGTGCGGGTGTTTAGCTATTATAACTTTTTTAGGCTCGTATTTGATCAATTCTTGCTGTTTGTTGTGATAATGCTGATTAGCGTGTGCGTTTACAGGGGGGGTATTTCACTTCTAAAAAATCGTCCGTCTTTTTCGCTGGCGTTTTTCAGTAGTTTGCTGCTGGCTGTTATTTTTAATTATACGATTCAGCGTGGAAGCTCGATTCCAAACAGTCTGCTGACGGGAGCGGTGCTATTTCAGATTCTTGTATTGACTTCAATTTTTATGCTTATTTATGCGATTATTAACCGATATGTCATCAGTAGTTTGCTGATTATCGTCGTTTTTTCTACTTTTTCGATTGCAAATGCTGTCAAGTTTTCGGAGCGTGAAGAGCCGATTTATCTTTCGGATGTGAGCTGGCTTAAAAATCCTTCGACGCTTTTAAGTTTTGTCAATATAAGCCTTATCATCATTGTTGCTGTTGTGTTTGTGGTCATTTGTACGTTCGCAGTATTTATCATTCGGAAAAAATGGTTTAAAGGAAAATTAATGAGCTGGAAGGCACGTTCGGCAACGCTTTTTGTGTTCTTGCTAGTTTTTGTTCCTCTGGCTAATATTTTTGCAAATTATCCGTTGCCGAATAATTTAACTGACTCTGCAAGCAGCGGAAAACAGATTCAAATACCTGTCCTGACAGCATTTGTGAATTCAGACGCTGCAAATCTCTGGTTTGGGAATGCAACGGTCAGCAGTAGAAATTCTCTGTCTTTTGTCTGGCTGAAAACGGCTTTCGGGAAAATCATGGAGGAGCCGAAGAGCTATAGCCAGTCATCAATTGAAAAAATAGATAAAAAATATCTGCAGCTGGCAGGGCAGATGAATCAGACAAGAGTTCACGAAATTACCGATCAGACAGTGATTTACGTTCTTTCTGAGTCTTTGTCCGACCCGAGACGTGTGCCAGGGGTTACTGTTTCTCAGAACCCGCTCAATAACATTGAGAAGATGATGCAGGAGAATACCGGCGGTTCAATGCTTTCCAACGGTTACGGCGGCGGAACGGCAAATATGGAAATTCAATCTTTGACGGGTATGCCGATGAATTTCTTTACTTCAAGCGTCGCGAACATTAACAATGATGTGCTTCCGCGTATGCCGTTTATTCCCAGCATTTCCGACGAATTTTCGGATAAAATTGCGCTTCATCCTGAAAATGCGAAGAATTATGACCGGAATGTTATTTATGATCGGCTCGGCTTTCAGCATTTTTATGCCATGTGGGGCACGACAAAAGAAGATACTTTAACGAATCAGACAATGCTGGACGGGCGAGTGGACGATGCGCAGACCTACAAAGACGTTCTTGATAAAATAGACACAAATAAAACACAGTTTTTCAGCGTGCTGACGATGCAGAATCATATGCCTTATGATGCCTACACGGGAGATTCAAAGATTACTGCAACAGGTGTCGGCTTTGACAAGTGGACAAATAATCAGCTTCAGAACTATACACGCAAGGTCAGTACAAGCGATCAGGCGACTCAAGATTTTCTGGATGCGCTCAAGAAAATAGACAAAAGAATCACAGTTGTCTTTTATGGCGACCATCTGCCCGGATTTTATCCCAGCGACATCTTTAACGATAATCCGGAAGCACAATTTTTGACAGACTATTTTATTTGGACAAATCAAGGAAATGCTAAAAACTCGCATGATACACTGAATTCTGCTGAATTCACGCCGAAACTCCTTGAGACCACAAATTCTAAGGTGAGTCCATACCAGGCTCTGTTAACAGAAGTCATGCAGAAAGTACCAGCCGAATTTGATACACGTTTTTCTGGTGATTTAAAGCTGAATGCCGAGCAGAAGCAGTTGATTTCAGATTTGAAAATGGTTCAGTATGATTTGACGGCCGGGAAACACTATTTGACGGCGAAAAGTTCATTTTTTAAGGTTCAATAATTGTGGTTCAGGCTTAAAAAACTTAAAAGGGGAAAGGCCGCTTTCCCCTTTATGATATTCGCAGACATCAATTATTGAATACCCAAGCCAAATATTACGCAACAGATTTGGGGCTGAGGAACTTCTTACTGCGTGACCATCATGAGTATTTCGGACATATTGTCGAGAATAACGTTCATCAAGAACCTTTGCGTCGGGGGAAAGCGGGGGAATGCAGGTCGCAGACCAAATTATATAGCATTCAAAAATTGAATTTACAGGACTATCTTCTGTAAGACAAAGAGTAGCAGAAAAACACAAGAAAACCATGGAAATTTTCAGTCTCCTCTGTATCACGTACTGTATGATTCATGTGCTAGTTTTGTCTCAGCCTCTTCCTGCTGAATTTTCTGATATAATAAAGTCTGAAAATTAACAACTCCAGCGAAATAAAAAGAAAGGCCACCAGTCAAAAAAACATGGAAATAGAATTTTCAACCTCAAAAATGAACCATCTCAATGACCTAGAAAGCTCAGTATTTGACTGGATTCTGACGAATAAAACCGCGGCAGCTAAACTGACAGTCCGTGAAGTTGCAGACAAAGTCCATGTTTCTACAGCAACTGTCATTAGAATGACAAAAAACATGGGCTTTCGCGGCTGGTCAGACTTTCGCTATTATTTAAATGACAAGGGACAGGAGGAAGCTGTTCCTGTTAATTATTACGAAAATCTGCTGCGGCTTGATTTATTTTTAAAAAGAATTTCAAATCGGGAGATTTCCCGCAAGCTGGAGCAGGCAGTTAAACTGATAAAGAAAGCAAAGTATATTGTGTTTGTCGGGCTCGGCACATCGGGTGCTTTGGCGGATTACGGCGCAAAATATTTCTCTAATTTAGGTCTTGAAAGTTATGCTATCACAGACCCTTATCAAGCAATGAAAAAACAGAATGCTGCTGCGGGATTAACAATCGTTTTGTCGGCTTCGGGTGAAACAGATAAATTGATTGAGCGTCTGCTGATTTTGAGAGAAAACTCGGAGAAGATTCTTTCAATCACCAATCGCAAGAATACTCCAATTTCAAAACTTTCAGATGTTAATCTTACCTACGATTTTCAGGAAGAGTACTCTCAATATGATATGCTCGAGAATCTAACGACACAATTGCCGGTCGTTGCCTATCTGGAAATTCTGGCTCATCAAGCTGCTGAATGAACGGCAGTTTTTAATTTGTGACAAATCATGTAACATGGAACAGTCATCCAAAAATGTATTGAAATTGAAGCTGAAAACGTTATACTTATCTTTGTTATAAGAAATTTTCAATTTATTATTTAGGAGGGCTTATGAAAACGTTCGTCAACGAAAAGCTGCTGCCGCCCATCATGAAATTTGTGAATACAAAGGCGATGGTAGCACTTAAAAACGGTATGCTTTATGCGATGCCGTTCATCATCATCGGTTCAGTATTTCTGATACTTTCCAGTTTTCCGATTCCGGCGGTTGCCGACTGGTTTGCAGATAATGGCTGGACAGCGGTATTTACTCAGGCTTATACAGTTTCATTTGGAGTTCTTTCCATCTGGGCTGTCGTCGGTATTGCTTACACTTATGTTCAGGGAGAGAATCTGCGTAGTGTCGCACTTCCAGCTGGTCTGACCGCCTTGTCGGCCTTTTGGATTGTTCAGGCCTTGTCGGTGTCAAATCCTGTAACGTCAGCAATGTCAGGCGGTTTAACTGCTGCAGGAAGGACGATGACAAGTGCGCAGGTAACAACGGCTGTTAATAAACTGCCGCACGCGATGCAGGTTTTCCTTAATAATCCTGTAACCGGCGTCATTAATCTTTCATGGCAGGGCGGACAAGGAATGATTGCCGCAATTATTATCGGTCTGCTGACTGGCTGGGCTTATTCCGCAATGATTAAAGCAGGCTGGAAAATAACTTTACCAGAGCAAGTGCCGTCAAACGTTGCCAATCAATTCACTTCGATGATTCCGTCGGCAGTTGTTATAATCGGCGCGACTGTCATCTTTACTTTATTTGACAAAATCGGCAATACCGATATGGTGACTCAAATCTATACATGGCTGGAACAGCCTTTACAGCGTGTTGGCGATTCTTATGCAGGTATTATCGTTATTTCACTGCTGGTGCCGTTCTTCTGGTTCTTCGGTGTACACGGCGGACTTATTATGGGTGCGATTACCGGGTCATTCCTGATTCCAAATACGGCTGACAACGCTGCGCTTTACCATGCAGATAAGTTGTCGCTGGCCAATGGTGCTCACATTGTAACCAATGAATTTTATAATAACTTTATTAACCTGTCAGGTTCTGGTATTACATTTGGGCTGATTATATTTACGATTTTCCTGGCACGTTCAGAGCAGATGAAGTCACTTGGTAAGGTCGAACTGGTTCCTGGCCTGTTTAACATTAATGAGCCCTTCCTCTTCGGACTGCCGCTGGTATTAAATCCGATTCTGGCATTACCGTTCTTCCTGGTTCCAGTGGTCGTTTCAACAACTGTTTATGCTGCGATTGCCTTTCACATCGTTCCGCCGATGAATGGCGTGGCTGCTCCTTGGACAACTCCGCCTATTATTTCAGGTTTCCTGATTGGTGGCTGGAAATATGCCGTACTCCAAGCTGTTGCCTTAGTAGAATCAACCTTGATTTATCTGCCGTTTGCCCGCAGGTACGATAAAGTGCTGCATGAGCAGGAAGCAGAACGGGAAACTGAAATTCAATCAGCTGAGACAGAATAAAATAACCTTTTAAGCTACTCTCTTCGGGTAGCTTATTTTTAATTGAAAATGAGAAAACAGAAAATGATTTTAAGCAAAAAATTTTTTTGGGGAAATTCGAGTTCATCTATGCAGACCGAGGGCGGCTGGAATGAAGGAGGCAAAGGTTTGTCTGTCTATGATATTCGCCCCGCGACGGAAAATACATCAGACTGGCATGTGGCCATTGACAATTTTCATGACTTCAATGGAGACCTTGACTTGATGAAGCAGATGAACATGAACATGTACCGCTTCCAGATTTCCTGGTCCCGTGTCTGCCCGGACGGCGACGGCGAGTTCAATGAAGAAGGCATCAAGTTTTACAGCCGCCTCATTGACGCTCTGATTGAACGCAGCATTGAACCGATGATTTGCCTCTACCACTTTGACATGCCTTTGGCCCTGGCCGAAAAATACAACGGTTTTATGGACCGTCATGTCATGGACGCATTTGTGCGTTATGGAAAGGAAATGGTCAAGCGTTTTTCCAGCCGGGTAAAATGGTGGATTGTTTTTAACGAGCACAACCTTTACTTTACAGATGAAGTTTTTGAAATTTCAGGCTATATAAAAGGTGAGAAAACAATTTCAGAACTTTACAGTATTTTTCACCATACCATGCTGGCACACAAACAAATCTCTGCCTATCTGCATGAAATAAGCAATGCCAAAATCGGCGGAATGTTAGCATATACGATGATTTATCCGGCAAGCACATCGCCTGAGGATAATCTGGCAGTATTCCGTCTGGATGAATTTATAAATAATAATCTAAATGAAATTTATGCGACAGGACATTATTTGCCATCTGTCTTAACTTTTGTGCAGAACCAGAACATTGACATGGACTGGCAGCCTGGCGACGCCGAAATACTTTCCAGCTCAAAAGAAGATTTCATTGCATTTTCTTATTATCGCTCCGCCCTGCTTGACGCCAGTCAAATATCAGAAGAAACTGCGCCCAACCGTTATCTTAATACAGGCATGCATAATGACCCGAAACTCCCCGCCAATGAATGGGGCTGGACGATTGACCCCGAGGGCCTCCGCCTGATTTTATCGAAAGTCTACAGCCGTTATAAACTTCCATTATTTCCCATCGAGAATGGGCTCGGTCAGCGCGAAGTCTGGGACGGCGTCAACGAAATCCAGGATGATTTGCGAATTTCCTATCACCGTGACCACATAGAAGCCATGAAAGATGCCGTTCAGCTCGATGGCGTAGAAGTGCTGGGCTATCTGGGCTGGGGATTAATTGACATCCCGTCAAGCCATGCAGATATGGAGAAACGTTACGGTGCAATCTATGTCAATCGCGGCAATCATGACCTGCGTGACATGAAGCGTGTGCCGAAAAAGTCTTTCCATTGGTTTGCAAAAGCCTTCGGCTCCAATGGAGAAGAACTCTAGTCAGCCACATGACTCTACTTTCAAATAAAATTATCCTGTAAGATAAATTAATGAAAGAGCTTGAAAATATCACTGAAAATTCAGCCTTAAGTCTTGCATTTTTTCACTATTTTTCAGTTATCATAAAGAAGTGCTAAAAAATATTAGAAAGTGATTGCTATGACAATACTAGAACTAAAAAACATCCGAAAATCCTATTTTCTAGGTAAGGAAGAGTTTCCAGTCCTTAAAGGCATTAACTTAAGCGTTGAGCGAGGCGATTTCGTCTCGTTACTAGGAGAATCCGGCGGCGGAAAATCCACTTTGATGAACATCATCGGCGGACTGGACCGTGAATACCAGGGCGACGTCCTCGTTGACGGCGTTGCTCAAAAGTCCAGGAAAGAAAAGGACATGGATGCCTACCGGCGTGAAACCATCGGCTTTATTTTTCAGTCATTCAATCTGGTCAGTTACCTCTCCGTTCTTGACAATATACTGATGTCTTTGAAAATGACACGTCTTTCCGAAAAAGAACGTCATCAAAGAGCGCTTGAATTAACAAAACAGGTCGGACTTTACGAGCATCGTAAGAAAAAGCCTAGTCAGCTTTCCGGCGGTCAGAAACAGCGTGTGGCAATTGCGCGTGCACTAGCTTCTGACCCTGAAATTATTCTGGCGGATGAGCCGACAGGAGCGCTGGATTCGCAAAATACGGCAGAAGTTCTGACGATTTTGCGCAAAATCGCCCAGTCAGGTAAAACCGTCATCGTTGTCACCCATTCACAGGAAGTGGCTAATTACGGCACACGGATTATTCATCTGGCTGACGGTGTTATCACGGGTGACGAGCGGATTAAACCGGCCTATCCGCTCGAAGGCGAACCAACAAGAGTTGCAGCCAAGGCTCTTTCCTTCGGCGATATTTTCCGTACTTCTTTTAAACATTTTACCAACGCCTGGAAGATTAACCTTCTAATCGCAATCGGAACAGCAATCGGCCTTTTCTCAGTCATTTTCTTCCTGGGCCTCGGCAATGGCGGCACCCAGTACATGAATAAGATGATTACAAATGTCGCCAATCCGAATCTGATTGGTGCGACTCTTCGAGGGGCAGATAATCAGGCAAAAAACAATGACGAAGCCTATTCAAATGCGATGCAGTCGCCGACGCCGGCTTATTTCAATGATGGTCAGGCTCGTACACTCAAAAACATTGACCATGTCAAGTCTGTAGACCTCATCTACACCACAGGAGGGAAAGCAACTGTCACAGACCAGAATATAAATGCTGAGCTGCTTTCTAATTGGACAAAAGCGTATCCAAGCTCATCTCTTCGTGCAGGAAAAGCGCCGAAAGATGACGAGATTGTCATTGATGAAGCACTGTTTAAAGCTCTTGATTCAAAGGCTTATGAGAACAAAAAATGGAAATCAATGATTGGAAAAGAGATTTCACTTCAATTTGCACTAAGTTCGGCACCGGATGCACAGCTGATTACCAGAACTTTCAAAGTCTCAGGAGTAATGGACAGTTCAACCTTTTCAGTCGGCCCTGGCGGTCAGTACATTTCCACCTCAACCCTGAAGAAAATCTTCCAGGAAAACAATGCAACGCTGCAAACCTCTAATGCATTTATTCTGGCTGATAAACCTCAAAATGTCCGGCAAGTCGTGAAAGACATTCAAAAAGTAAAGACAGACGGTAAAAGAGTTTTTGCCACACAAGACGTCGGCACGATTCTCACAACGGTCAACAATATCACAGGAATCGTCACGACTGTACTAGCCGCAGTCGCAGGTATTTCGCTGGTGGTCTCAATCTTTATGATTGTTGTCACCACATACATGTCTGTGGCTGAGCGGACCAAAGAAATCGGGATTATCCGTGCCATGGGCGGACGCAGAAAAGATATTTCACGCTTGTTCACCTCAGAGAGCTTAATTCTCGGATTGTCAGCAGCAATACTTGCCATTGTGCTTGCCTTTATCGGCCAGGCAGCAATTAATTCAGGCCTGCACAGCCTTGTCGGCGGAAACCTTGTCGTCATCACGGGTGGCCATGTGATTTCAATTGTGATTGTTGCCGTCGTCATCGCGATGCTTTCAAGCCTTGCTCCTGCAGTACGCGCTGCTCATCTCAATACCATCGAAGCGCTGGCAACCGAATAATCATTTGTCAGGGCAAAAAATGAGAATTAGAATAAAAATTCCGAAATTTCCCTGCCAAGACGCTTGATTTTTGACGAAAATCTGCTATACTATTTAAGACTCAAGGGAGTAGCAAGGCAGAAAATACTCTGCCTGGATTAGCCGTCAATACAGCGCAAGCTCGGTTAACCTTAATTGCGAGACTTGTGGCATTGCCGCAGGTCTCTTTTTATACCTGGTAAATAAGTTGCACTTTTTAAGGAGAATTATGCAGAATTTTTATTCACAACCCAAAGAACAAGTTCTTGAAGAAGTAAAATCATCAGAAAAAGGCTTGTCCCAAGCAGAAGCAGCCAAGCGCCTGGCTGAATACGGCCGCAATGAGTTAACAGCTGCCAAAAAGAAAACCCTCTTCATGAAGTTCCTTGAGCAGTTCAAGGACTTGATGATTATTATCCTGCTGATTGCTGCGGTACTCTCTGTGATTACCAGTGGCGGTGAGGATATTTCGGATGCGATTATCATTCTTGCCGTGGTTTTGATTAATGCTGTGTTCGGCGTTTATCAGGAGGGACGTGCAGAGGCAGCGATTGAAGCGCTGAAGAATATGTCTTCTCCGGCGGCGCGCGTGCTGCGAGATGGTCATGCGCTGGAAATCGACTCCAAAGACCTGGTGCCGGGCGATATTGTCCTGCTTGAAGCCGGTGACGTCGTTCCAGCCGATATTCGCCTGCTCGAATCTGCCAGCCTGAAAATTGAAGAATCTGCTTTGACGGGCGAGTCTGTGCCGGTTGAAAAAGACGCCAAGGCTGAAATCCCAGAGGACGCGGGCATCGGCGACCGCCTTAACTCCGCTTACCAGAATTCAAACGTGACCTACGGCCGCGCCAATGGCGTCGTCACAGCGACAGGCATGTCCACAGAAGTCGGAAAAATCGCTAAAATGATTGAGTCCGCAGATGAGACAGAAACGCCGCTCAAACGCAACTTGAATAAGCTGTCAGGCTTCCTGACCTGGATGATTCTGGGAATCGCCCTTGTCACTTTCATTGTGCACACTTTCCGTCTGGACACCATCACGCCGAACGGCTTAATTGAAGGCTTGATGACCTCCGTCGCTCTGGCCGTCGCGGCAATTCCTGAAGGCCTGCCTGCGATTGTCACAATCGTCCTGTCCCTGTCAACACAGGTCCTGGCCAAACAGAATGCGATTATCCGCAAGCTTCCGGCTGTTGAGACACTAGGCTCGACCGATGTCATCTGCTCCGATAAGACCGGTACGCTGACGATGAATCAGATGACCGTCGAAAAAGTCTTTACGAATGCCCAAATGCAGGACGCAGCGGACAATATTTCGAGCGATGACCTGACGCTGCGCATCATGAATTTCGCCAATGACACGAAAATTACTGAAAACGGAGACTTGCTCGGTGATCCGACCGAAACGGCGCTGGTCAAGTACGGTCAGGATAAATTATTTGACCTGACTGAAGAGTTGAAAAAATACCCGCGCGTGGCAGAGCTGCCTTTTGACTCTGAGCGCAAGCTCATGTCAACAGTTCACAAAGAAAATGACGGGAAGTTCTTTGTAGCGGTAAAAGGTGCGCCAGACCAGCTGCTGAAACGTTTGACACGGAAAAACATCGCAGGAGAAATCACTGAATTTACAGAATCCGACCGGGAACTCGTTCTCGACACGAATAAATCTCTAGCTACTCAAGCACTCCGTGTACTGATGATGGCCTACAAAGAAATAACTGAGATACCGTCTGATTTGGCACAGCTGGAAGAAAACTTAATCTTCGCTGGTCTTGTCGGTATGATTGACCCTGAGCGTCCGGAAGCGGCTGCTGCGGTCGCGACAGCCAAGTCCGCCGGCATTCGCCCGATTATGATTACCGGTGACCATCAGGATACGGCCGAGGCAATCGCGAAACGCCTTGGCATCATTGAAGAAGACAATATGGACCATGTCCTGACCGGGGCCGAGCTCAATGCAATGAGCGACGAGGAATTCCAGGGCCAGGTCGAGCAGTACAGCGTTTATGCGCGTGTTTCGCCTGAGCACAAGGTGCGGATTGTCAAGGCCTGGCAGAAGGAAGACAAGGTCGTGGCTATGACGGGTGACGGTGTTAATGACGCGCCTGCGCTTAAGACGGCCGACATCGGTATCGGCATGGGCATTACGGGAACGGAAGTTTCCAAGGGCGCGTCGGATATGATTCTGGCGGACGATAACTTTGCCACGATTATCACGGCTGTGCGTGAGGGACGTAAGGTTTTTGCCAATATTCAGCGTTCGATTCAGTACCTGCTTTCGGCCAATACGGCTGAAGTGCTGACGGTCTTTATCTCGACGCTGTTCGGCTGGTCGACCCTGCTGCCGGTTCATCTGCTCTGGATAAATCTGGTCACAGACACACTTCCGGCGATTGCGCTGGGCGTTGAACCGGCTGAGCCTGGGATTATGAACCAGAAGCCTCGCGGCAAGAAAGCCAGCTTCTTCTCAGGCGGTGTCCTCAGCTCGATTATCTATCAGGGAATCCTGCAGGCGGCGCTTGTACTGGGAGTTTACGGTCTTGCACTTCAGTTCCCGGCTCATACAACGGCGAACACAACAGTTGCGCAGGCGCGCGAGCTCCTTCATCATATCGGTGAGGGCATCGGGAAACTTGACCATACGGCGCTGATTTCTGCGCTGGAACACGCAGATGCACTCACCATGGCCTTTGCGACACTTGGTCTGATTCAGCTCTTCCACGCTGTTAATGTCAAATCCGTCCACCAGTCCATCTTCAAAGTCGGAATTTTCCGCAATCGTACCTTCAACTGGGCATTGCCGGTCAGCTTCCTGCTCCTCGCGGTGACAATCGTTGTTCCGGGCTTCAATCAGCTTTTCCACGTGAGTCATCTGGATACTTATCAGTGGGTGATGGTGCTTGGCGCTAGCGTCTCGATTATTGTTATTGTTGAGATTGTTAAGGCCGTGCAGCGTGCGGTTCACAAATAAAACTGGTTCTTACGATGATTCTGTTTGGCGGCCATATTTTATCATAGAGAATTTCTTGTTCACTCCAATTCTGGAAGAATTGATTTTCCGTGAATTATTCTTGAAAATTTTTACCCCTAAGAAAGCTTGGTTGTATATTTCATGCTCAAGTTTAGTTTATCCAGCGCTTTGCTTTATGTCTTTCGGTTTTGATTTGTTCTTGATTTTTGCTGTTCTCTCGGGGCTTGTCTTCTCTGCTCTGCGATGGTATAGTAAGGACATCAAGCTTCCGATTGTGTTACATATTTTACTGAATTTGGGTGGGATTTTCTATGAGTGAACTTGCGAAATTAAAAAAACTGCTTCGTTTCGGTTTGCTTTGGTATTCACTGATGACACTGGCTTATACACTGATTTACATTTTCTTTCACTTTAAATTTTACTAGATTGACTGGATTCGCTACAACACTAATTTAGAATATTCGAGCTGGGTGGACACCGAGGTCCTGCCAAGAGGTGTCATGCGGATTACGGGAAATCAGATTCAGATGCAGGACTTTTGGCTGATGCTACCGTTTCTGTTGGGGATTTTACTTTCTGTCACGATTTTTATTTTCTTCTGACGGAACTACGTGGGGCGGACTTTTATGTCGCTGGTGGTTTTGTTAGGCTTTGCAATCCCATTTATTCCCCCTTATGACGGGAACTTGTTAATAAGGTTGATTATCGGTGTTGTTATTATGCTTTTTGGTGCAGTTGCAACGGTTTGGAGTACGGCGGCTTTTGCGCGTGTGCTTGCATGATTTATTAGATTAATAAAAAAGTATAAATAATTACACAAAAAGTGGTTTAATGTTTAATAAAAATTTATAAAATAAAAGACGTAATGTGTAAATATCTTAAATGCAACTTATGCAATTTGTGGCTAAAATTATAGACTTTAGTTGACATATTTAGCGTAAGTTTTTTTTTGTTAACTTGAATTATTAGACAATAGATATAAAATATATTAGAAAATTTATTGACTTCATTATTAAAAAATGATATAATTCTCATGTCGAAAAGTGATTTTGCTAGTAGAAATAAATTATTGTAGGAAGTCGTGTTTATGAAATTCAAGAAGAACTATTACAAACCTCAAGTAGATGCCAGAGACTGTGGTTGTGCGGCTTTAGCTATGATTTTAAAATACTATGGAACGGACAAGTCACTGGCAAGCTTGCGTTTGCTTGCAGGCACAACCATGGAAGGTACATCCGCTCTCGGGATTGTCAAAGCGGCGCAAGAATTAAAATTTGGAGTAAGGTCGATTCGTGCGGACATACAGCTTTTTGACATGAAAAATGTTCCATATCCTTTTATTGCAAATGTTATTAAGGAGCAGAAATATCCACATTATTATGTGGTGTTGGGCTGCAGTGGGAATATGATTTCAATTGCTGACCCAGACCCGTCTGTAAAATTCACAAGAATTTCAAAAGAGCGTTTTGCTACGGAATGGACAGGTATTGCGCTTTTTCTCGCTCCGAAACCGGAATATAAACCTGAGAAAGAAAAACCGAACTCTCTCCTTAGCTTCGTTCCAGTGTTGCTGCGTCAGAAGCGCTTGATTGCCAATATCGTGGTAGCCTCATTTCTGGTCACTTTCATTAATATCCTGGCTTCGTTTTACCTCCAGAGCATGATTGACACTTACATCCCGGAAGGGCTGATGAATACACTGGCACTGGTGTCTGTCGCTCTGATTATCACCTACATCATCCAGCAGGTTCTGTCCTTTGCCCAGACTTTTTTGTTAAATGTTCTAGGACAACGTCTAGGTATTGAAGTGATTCTGTCTTATATTCGGCACATTTTTGAGTTGCCGATGTCTTTCTTTGCGACACGACGGACGGGAGAAATTACGAGCCGTTTTTCAGATGCGAATTCCATCTTGAATGCGCTTGCTTCGACAGTGATGTCTCTTTTTCTGGATGTGACCGTTCTTTTGCTTACAGGAACTGTCCTTGTCTTGCAGAATGTTAGGCTCTTTTTGTTAATTCTGGCGTCAATTCCATTGTATATTGTTATTATTTTAGTTTTTGTCAAAATATTCGAAAAGCAAAACTATGACACGATGCAATCGGCATCGATTTTGAATTCCTCAATCATTGAAGATATTAACGGGATTGAAACTATCAAAGCACTGGCGAGTGAAGAGACCCGCTATGAAAAGATTGACCGGGAGTTTGTAGACTACCTTGAAAAGTCCTTCAAACTTCAGAAGAATCAGGCAATCCAAACTTCTTTGAAAACAGGACTGCAGCTTGTCTTAAACGTGTGTGTACTCTGGATTGGTGCTCAACTGGTGATGAAGCAGTCCATCAGCCTTGGTCAGCTGATTACCTTTAATGCCTTGCTAACCTATTTCACGAATCCGCTGACCAATATTATTAATCTTCAGACCACACTCCAGCAAGCCCGGGTCGCCAATAACCGTCTAAATGAAGTTTATCTGGTTGAAAGTGAGTTCTCAAAGGACAGCTCCGAACAGGCTTTTGCTGGTTTGACTGTGAAGTTTGACGGTGTCTCCTATAGTTACGGTTTCGGTCGAGACACACTTACGGATATTAGCCTGGAAATACCAGAAAACGAAAAACTGACGATTGTAGGAATGTCAGGCTCTGGAAAAACGACTTTAGTCAAGTTACTCGTGAATTTTTTTGAACCGACTTCAGGGAAAGTCACATTAGGCGGCAGAGACATTCAAGGCTTTAACAAGCATCATTTGCGTACACTGATTAACTATCTTCCCCAGCAGCCTTATATTTTCACTGGCTCTGTGCTGGAGAATCTCATGCTCGGCGCACGGGACGGCGTGTCACAGGAAGAAGTCATGCAGGCCTGTGACCTGGCTGAAATTCGCACCGATATTGAGCACATGGAACTTGGCTTTCAGACACAGCTCTCTGCCGATGCAACCTCTATTTCAGGTGGCCAGAAGCAGCGAATTGCGCTGGCACGAGCTCTATTGACACCCGCGAAAATCCTGATTCTAGACGAAGCCACCAGCAGTCTGGATGTTTTGACAGAAAAAAAGATTCTAAATGCACTTTATCAGCTGGATAAAACGGTTATTTTCATTGCCCACCGGCTTTCTGTCGCCGAGCGCGCGGACGAAGTCGTGGTCATTGACCAGGGAAAGATTATAGAGAAAGGCAGCCACAGCGACTTACTTGCGGCTGGCGGTTTTTACGCAGGTCTTTATCATGTTTGAGGCAAAGAAACTTGAAAGCGGCGAGTTTTATCATCGCCGGACAGAGAATTTTGCGACCCTGATTATTTTCCCAATTCTAGGAATTTTTATCTTTCTGCTGATTTTTGCCTTTTTTGCAAAGAAAGAACTCACAGTAAAATCAGCGGCGACGATTGAGCCGACAAAAATCATTCAACGCATTCAGTCGACGAATTCGGGCAAGATTCTGGAAAACGTGTTGAAAGAAGGTAAAACTGTAAAAGACGGGCAAATTCTATTACGTTATGATATTGCCTCAGACGCAACACAGCAGGCAGATTATCAGGCACAGCTTGAGAAAGCCCAAGACCAGAAATCCCAGTTGACTTTCTTGCAGAATAGTCTAAACACGGGTTCAAATCAGTTTCCAGTCGAAGACAGCTATGGCTATTATCAGACATTTGAAGATTATCTGTCTCAATGCTCTGTTCTCACATCAAACATTAACAAGTCCAATCAGACGCTGACTGACCAAAACACGAGTAATCAGAATACTCGTTCATCTATTCAAGAACAGACCAAACAAATGAATCAGAAGATTTCTGACCTGAAAGCCCTGAAAAGTGCGGTCAGCTCAGGTAAAACGCCTGATTCTTCTAATCCTTATTATTCACAGTATACCGACTATCAGAGCCAATTAGCAGATAACCAGAGCCAGATTCAAACACTACAGGCCCAATTTACAGCAACCATTCAAGGGAGTATTGACCAAGTTCAAAGTCAGATTGACACACTCAATACACAGATTTTGCAACTGCAGTCTGAAGATACAACTGCAAAAAGCAAGCTCAACCGGCAGGTTAACACGCTCAAACAGCAGATAAAAGATTATACAGAAGTAAAAAATGCTTCTTCAAGCACTTCAATTTCTTCTTCAAATCCCTACAAAGCTCAGTTTGATGCCACTCAGGGTCAAATATCTTCACTAAAGAGTCAGGCTAGTTCACTCCAATCGCAATTGATTTCAAACCTGCAAGGACAAATTGACACGCTTCAAGCCCAGTTGGACAGTCTGAACACTCAGTCAGCAGGCTTGACTAACAGTAATAATTATGACACGAGCTTGAACGGTCAGCTCAGTTCCCTCAAATCCGAGGCACAGCTTAAAGCGAGTCAGGAAATGACAGTTTTGGACACCAATATCACCGATTTACAGACAAAACTCAAACTTTTGTCTCAGACGAGCCAAGATGGAACACTCAAGACGTCCAGCGCAGGCATTCTGCATGTGCTTCCAAATATCTTAGGTGTGAAAAAGATTCCCGTAGGAACTGAAATCGCCGAAATTTACCCAGCCTTTAATGAAAATAGTCAAGTAAAAATCACCGCCTATATTCCGGCTAGCCAAATCTCAGCCGTCAGCACCGGACAAAAAATGCGTTTTCAAGTTCAGCAGAATCTTCCTAAACCCGTGATTCTGACAGGAAAAGTCACTAAGATTGACAGTGCGGCCACCAAAGATAAGACAGGAAGTTACTACGGACTTGAAGCTGTCATCACGCTCAAGAAAACCGACCTTGAAAAAGTCCGGTATGGCCTGCAGGGGAAACTCACGATTATCACAGGGAAGAAAACTTACTTTAATTACTATAAAGACAAAGTGATGGGAAATGATTAAAATTGACAACTTAAGTAGAAAACTGGAGGAAAAAACGATGAATGAATTTGATTTTGATAAATTTACTGCGCTCAGTGAAGAAGAGTTGTGTGAAATTGAAGGCGGAAGCTATGGAAAGAAAATTCACGATGAAAGAATAAAACTTGAGCTTACGCAGAAACAACTTGCAGACCGATTGTTTGTATCAGATAAAGCAGTCGCAAACTGGGAACACGAGCGGACAGAACCTGATATGCATTGTCTTCAAATGTTAAGCAAGGTCTTTTCTATCACAATCGAGGAATTGATTGATGATGAACCCTCTAAAATATAGAGTAAATTTAAGAAAAATCTGTTGACATAGAAAATTTCAAATTGTATAATGAATTCATAAGGCTTATAAGTCTCCGATAGAGTAAGTTTTGTTGGAGACAGAGTTGTAAAATCTATAGATAACATTCGACAACCTTTCGCGAAGATTGCTAAAACTATTTGGAGAAATTTCTCCAGAAAGAAGGTCAAAGATGGCTAAACAAACAATAAACTTGAATGAACTTCATGAACAATTTCTAGATGCAGGATTTGTTGATATGACGGATGAAGAATTACAAAATGTGAATGGTGGAATTTATTTTTCAAGTGGCTATGATGCATCAATGTATATGGTTGGAACTGTAGCAGGTTTTGTTAATCAGGTGCTTATTGCTGCTTTCGGAAACTAATCGCTTTAACTGATACACATACATTATTAATGGGGGTGTATCAGTTTTTGACGTTTTTACAGATAAAGGGTGGATAAAAATGAAAAAATATTTTGTGACAGATAATGAAAGATTAGGTTTGCAAGCAAGTCTGGTTATTCATGCTTTGTACTCTGGGGACTATTTCAAGCGTGCAAAAGAGCATGTAAAGGATGCGGAATTTGTAAGAGTTAATGAACTCTACAATATTCTGTCTGATGGAGATGGGGCGGATACGGAAATCATCCTTTCTAAGTTTTCCAAGCCTTGGGAGAACTCCCTCAAAATAAAGTATCCTAAAGCACGTATTGAGCTTTACAAGGAACCTGATGTTCTGAAAAAATAGGGGTAAAAACATGGGATATGAAAATTGGTTAACAAAACTTTTAAGCTCAGTAAACGAGAGTAGTTTTCTAAACGATGATGTGACTGAGTTTGAGAGAATGAAAAATGGAGCAAAACTTTTGGATTTAGGGGAGAAAAGATTCCGCCCCTCTTTTTTTGAAGTGGCCAAAAAAGATTATCTTTCAAATTTGTCAACCCAATTCAAAGAAAACTATTCGTCAACTCTAATATCTATTGGGATAATGGTGAAGAATCAGGAAGATAAGATAGAAAATACCTTAGCAAGCGCTTTGAATTTTTGTGATAACCTCATTGTTGTGGATACTGGTTCAACAGATGATACTGTAGAAAAAATAAAGGCTTATCAGTCTAGTAAATTGGGCTTCTACGAGATTCCTTGGACAGGAAATTTTTCAGAGATGAGAAATCATATCATTGACCTGAATAAAAATAAGTGGTTGTTCTTTGTAGATTCAGACGAAGTTATCAATCCAGGAGAAAGTTTTGAAGAATTAAGATGTGCTCTGACATTAATAGACATTTTGATTCCAGATTTTCCTGTTTGCTTACAGATTAAACAGTGGGCAACTCAATATCGTTCTTTTTCATTCATAGAAAGAATCATTAGAAGAAAGGACCGTACAAGATATTATGGTACAGTTCATGAAGGAGTTGAAGCAGATGGCGAAGTCGAATTCATTCATTTGGAATTTTCTTTAACAAATAAAGGACTCCTTGATGAAGAGATGAGCAAATTTGACAAAAAAGAAATTTATAAAACTCTCACGCTCGAATTGCTTGAAAAAGAGCCGAACAATCCTCGCTGGATAGCAAACTTGACGAACCCCGATGTTACAGCTCCTGTAGAGGAGTTAAATCAATATTTTGATTTGCTGAAAAGAGGGATATTAGTTGATGTAAATAAAAAGTTTACACTTTCCAACTTGCGAGAAGGCGAGTTTTTACATATGATTTTAGGGAAATATTTGCTTATAAGAATAGCAAGGAATGAACTGGACTTGGCAATAGCAGAATCGCATGTGGCACTGAAAAAGTTTCCAATGAGCACATTTATTTTGTTTATTCACCATTATGCGAAATACTTGAAAAATGAGAAAGAAAAGAAATTATTGTTTGAAGACCTCTTAGCGGATTTAAGCGCAATTGATAATAAGGAGGCAGAAGAAGTTAGCCAGCAAAAGCAGGATTTGATAGAATCACTAGTTGTAAAATATATGTTTGATTTTCATAATTATAAAAGTGCTTCACTTTTGTTGAATGATATTTCGGACAAAGCAGCGAAAGAAAACTTATTGATAGAAAGCTCTGTATTGAGGAAAATACAGAGTTAAAATCATGTTTTCTAGGACAGAGCTTAACATGATGATTGGTAATCTGTCAATGGCAAAGCAAATTATGGAAACACTAACAGATGACAATGTAAAATCTATATGGAGTATGTGGAATGGAAGCGAGAGGAGAACATAAAATGAAAACTTATTTTGTAACAGGAGCAGTTGATGTCGTCTGGGGAGGAGCGGTACAATTCGGCTCAAATAACCCCTACTTTCAGGCTGCGGTAGACAAACTGGACAATCCGGAGTTCATCAGTTTAGGGAATTTGGAAAAGCGTCTAGTTGGAGCAGATTTATCAGATAATCAGGTTTATATTGATGAGAAGTTTCCCGCGTTGAAGGAGACACTCAAGTCGGACTTCCCTGCACTAAGAGTTGAAATCTTTGAAGCAGCTGAAAAGGTGCCTAATGTGCCAATTTTGACTAGTAACCCAATGATTAAATTTTTAGAAGCGATTATCGTCCTCCTGTTTTTTCTGTTAGCTCTGTTTGCGTTTTTAAGCTTAACTCACAATGTTCTTTGGGGATTTTTTGGAGCGATTATCATCGCAGCTTTGATGATTTTAGTCTTTGCTTCATATCCGAAATTGTTGAAAAGGCAACTAAAGAAATATCAAGAATAATATATCCTGCTAAGCAAATTTTTATCTAGTGAAGTTCCGTAAAAACCGTGTAGGGCGCAACCTAAGCTTAGGTTGCGCCCTACACGGTTTTTACGGAACAGAATGGCCTTTATTTGACTCTGTCTTTCATCACCAGCAAACGCAGCGCATTCAGCGTGACCAGAATTGCCATTCCCGTGTCGCTCATGACAGCCAGCCAAATCGGCATTGTCCCGCCGAAAATGAAGACCAGCACCAGCAGCTTGACAACGAGAGAAAGACTGACATTCTGCTTGATAACTCGCACCGTCTGCTTGCTCAGATTAAAGAAGAAGCCCAGCTTGTGCAGATTGTCCGACATCAGGACGACATCGGCAGTTTCCATGGCCGTATCCGTTCCTGCGCCGCCCATCGCGATGCCTAAATCGCTTGTCGCAAGCGCCGGGGCATCATTGATGCCGTCACCAACCATTGCCACACGGTAATTTTTCTGCAGTGCTTTGATTTTTTCGGCTTTGTCTTCAGGCATCAGCTCCGCTGCGACTTCGGTTAAGCCGGCAGACTGAGCGATATTTTGAGCGACAATCTGATTATCGCCAGTCAGCATCACAAGCTTGCTGATTCCGGCATTTTCGAGCTGCGACATCGTCTGGGCAGTTGTCTCTCGAATGGTGTCTTGAACCAGCAAAACGCCGAACGGCCGACCTTCTTTACCAACAAAAATAACAGTATTTCCCAGTGCCTCTTTTTCCTTTTTCAGCATCAGCAGGTCGTTATTTAGGGAAAATAGCAGAGCAGAGCCTACAGCATAGTCCTCCCCAGAAAGCTTACCAATAACACCTTTTCCCGGAATATTTTTTTCTTCGCCGATGTCTAAAAACTCAGTGTTAGAGTTTTTGGCATAGTCAACGATAGCTCTGGCAATCGGGTGAGTTGAATTTTTCTCCAGACTAGCGGCAATAGCAAGAGCTCCGGATTCATCGCCGTTCAACGCGATAAACTCAGTTACAATGGGTATTCCGCACGTAATGGTGCCTGTCTTATCAAATGCGACAGCGGACACCTTCGCAGCCTTTTCAATAAAGCTCCCGCCCTTGATTAACACGCCGTTTTTGGCCGCATTTCCAATGGCGGAAACGATAGAAACAGGCGTAGAAATGACCAGAGCACAGGGACAAGCCACAATCAGCAATTCCAGCCCTTTGAAAATGGACAAATGCCAGTCAGTGCCCAAAAACAGCACCGGCACAATCATCATCAAGAGCGCCGCTGCAAAGACAACCGGCGTATAAATACGCGCAAATTTGTCAATGAAAGCCTCACTCGGCGCCTTGTCTTCCTGGGCTTTCTCTACCATTTTGATTATCTTTGACATGGTAGACTCGCTAGAAAGCTTTGTGACAGACATTTCAATCGTTCCTGTCTCATTCAGACTTCCGGCAAAAACTTCGTCTCCGCTCTGCTTCAGGACAGAGACGGATTCTCCGGTAATTGCGGCTTGATTGACTTCTGTCAGCCCTCTGGAAACTCTGCCGTCAAGCGGAATCTTTTCTCCGGCTCTGACTAAAACTGTACTTCCGACGGTGATTTGTTCAATTTCCTGCTCAAGCCACTTGCCATCAGCGGCTTTGACACTGGCAGTTTTCGGCGTGAGCTGCATCAGCACTTTGACACTTTGACGTGTTTTGTCTACAGCTTTGGCCTGAAGATGGACACCGATGAAGAATAAGTACAAAATCGTTGCGCCCTCAAGCCAGTCGCCTATTGCTGCTGCTCCAAGAGAAGCTGCAGTCATCAGAACATACATGTCCAGAGACCGTGCTCTCAAGCCATACCAGGCACTGCGGAAAGTCTTTACGCCAGCGATTGCCATTGTTAGGGCAAAGAAAATATTGGCTGAAAGATTTTGTCGAAATAAAAACTCGAATCCAAGGCCGATTATGAACAAAATAGTTGACAGTGTCACGAGTTTTGTCTGAGAAAAATACTGCTGCGTCGCTTCGTTTGAAGCCGGCATGCCGTCAAGCGCTGCAGAGTAGCCGAGCTGCTTGACCTTTTTCAGAATATCATGCCTGGCGATTTTGTCCGAATCCGCAGTGGCAATCATCTTTCCAGTAGAAAAGTTTACTTGGACATTGCCGACGCCGGGAAGCGCGAGAACGCCTTTTTGAATTGTCTGAGCACAGGAACCGCAGTCCATTCCGCTTACGGTGTAGGTGTAGGAGCCGGCGGGTTCGCCGCCATCATCATCATCATCTTCACAGCAGTCGTCATCATGCGCTTGCTGAGCATCAGCCCCCGCACATTCTGGACAGTTGCAACTTTTTGTATGAGTTTGGCAGCAGTCATCGTGACAAACTTCTTTTTTCTTCGTAAATAATTTCAGCATTTTTATACTCTTTCTAAATAATTAATTAACATGCGAAACACACTCGACATCCTCGGCTTGCGACCATTCCATGGAAAGAATAGTTTCATCAATCACATCAAGAAGGTGCAGCAGCGGTTCGTTGGATAAAGAATAATAAACAAACTTTCCCGATTGACAGCTCGTGATGAGGCCGCATTCCTTTAAACAAGCGAGATGCTGGGAAAGGTTTGACTGTGTGCAGCAGCCCTCTAGGATGGACAATAAGTCAGTGACAGATTTTTCCCCAGTCTTCAACGCCTCGAGAACATCCAGCCTGATTTCATTTGACAGCCCGTGAATGAGCTTCAATCGTTTTTGTGCCTGATTCATGATATCTTCCTTTCAAATCAGTTTTCACTAATATGATAACACTCTCTTTTAGATTAGTCAATATTAATGCAGAAATTATTTTCTGCTAATGAGTGCTTTTTGCTCAATTTGATGATAAGATGTAGCTAAAGGAGTTAAGTCATTATGAATACAGCAGAATATATCATGGCCATTGACCAGGGGACAACCAGCTCCCGCGCGATTATTTTCGACAAACAGGGCCGTCATGTCGGAAGTTCACAAAAAGAATTTCCGCAGTATTTTCCGGAAGACGGCTGGGTGGAGCACGATGCGGATGAAATCTGGAATTCTGTCCAGTCTGTCATTGCCGATGCTTTCATTGAGTCGGACATTAAGCCGAATCAAATCGCAGGAATCGGGATTACGAATCAGCGCGAGACGACGATTATCTGGGAAAAGTCGACGGGGCATCCGATTTATCATGCGGTGGTCTGGCAGTCCCGCCAGTCGGCAGATATTGCGGATAGTCTGAAAAAATCCGGTTATGGTGAGATGATTCACGAGAAGACTGGGCTTATCATTGATTCTTATTTTTCAGCGACAAAAATCCGCTGGATACTGGACCATGTCGAAGGCGCGCAGGCGCGTGCAGAAAGGGGTGAACTGCTCTTCGGCACCATCGACAGCTGGCTGCTCTGGAAATTGACGGCAGGCGCAGTCCACGTAACGGATTACTCAAATGCCAGCCGTACCATGCTTTATAACATTCGTGAGCTGAGCTGGGACAAGGAAATCCTGGAACTTCTGAACATTCCTGAGGCTATTTTGCCGAAAGTTGTGTCGAATTCTGAGATTTACGGCGTGACTAAGAGTTATCACTTTTTCGGCTGCGAAGTGCCTATCTCTGGCATGGCTGGTGACCAGCAGGCGGCTTTGTTCGGCCAGATGGCCTTTGAGCCGGGGATGATTAAAAATACTTATGGCACAGGCTCATTTATTGTGATGAATACGGGCGAAAAGCCTCAAATGTCAAAAAATAATCTGCTGACGACGATTGGTTATGGTATCAACGGGAAGGTCCATTATGCGCTGGAAGGCAGCATTTTTGTGGCTGGCTCGTCTATCCAGTGGCTGCGCGACGGTTTGAAGCTGATACAAAAGGCCAGTGATTCTGAGGCAGCGGCCGCTCATTCTGGCAGTCAGGATGAGGTTTATGTGGTCCCTGCTTTTGTAGGGCTTGGTGCTCCCTACTGGGACCAAAATGCCCGCGGAGCCATTTTCGGCCTAACCCGCGGAACGACCAGGGAAGACTTGATTAAAGCGACTTTGCAAAGTATTGCCTACCAAGTCCGTGATGTGGTTAACACGATGCAGGAGGACACGGGCATTGATATTCCTGTGCTCAAGGTCGACGGCGGCGCGGCGAATAATGACTATCTTATGCAGTTTCAGGCGGATATATTGAATATTCCGGTGCAGAGAGCGAGCGACTTGGAAACAACCGCCCTCGGGGCAGCTTTCTTGGCTGGTCTAGCCGTTGGTTTCTGGAAAGATTTGAATGAGCTCAAGGCTTCGTATGAAGCAGGTAAAGTTTTCCAGGTTCAGATGACTGAAGTGCGGCGTGAGGCGCTGTATAAGGGCTGGAAGAAGGCTGTGGCGGCAGCGCAGGCTTTTGAGTGATGAGATTAAAAAATCCGAATAGTCAATTCATTCGGATTTTTTATTGTTATATTTTGATTAGATTGTCAGGCTTTGTTTCTTTTTAGAGCGCCGAACAGCACACCGCTGACTAAGGCCCCGATAACGATGATAAGCAGGTAAAGCAGAGGATTATTCGTCAGCGCCAGCACGAAGATACCACCGTGAGGGGCCAGCAGCTTGATATTGGCCAGGCCTGTCAATGCGCCTGAGACTGCGGCGCCAATCATGAAACTTGGGATTGCGCGGGCCGGGTCTGCTGCGGCGAAGGGGATTGAGCCTTCGGTGATGAATGAAAATCCCATGACAATATTGGTGATTCCTGAGTTGCGCTCTTCTTTGCTGAACTTGTTTTTGAACAAAAGTACGGCAATTGTAGTGGCAAGTGGCGGAACCATGCCTCCGGCCATGACGGAAGCCATGACGACGGAACCGCCGTGTGTGACAGTTTCGGCCAGTGTTCCGGTGGCAAAAATGTAGGCAGCTTTATTGATTGGGCCGCCAAGGTCAATGGCCATCATACCTCCGGCTACCATTCCGAGCAGCAGTGCGGATGAGCCGGACAGACCGTTCAGGAATCCTGAAAGTCCTTCGTTGATGGCGCCCATGGGAATATTGATGAAGAGCATCAAAAGGCCTGTGAAGAATGTGCCTAATACGGGATAAATCAGAATTGCCTTAATACCGTCCAGTGAGCGCGGCAGATTCTGGAAGATTTTACGCAGCAGGAGTATGACGCCGCCGGCGATAAATCCGCCCACCAGTGCACCCAGAAAGCCTGAGGGAATCATTTTGGCAGGGTCTAAATTGCCGAAAGCAAGGCCTGAAGCCGCCATTGAGCCGGCCACAAATCCAGCCACTAGACCGGGTTTATCGGCAATTGAATTGGCAATGAAGCCTGCTAAAACCGGCAGCATAAAGGCAAAAGCTGCGCCGCCGACATTTTTGAAATAGGCTGCAATTGGATGATAAACGCCGAGATTGGCCAGCTGGCTGTGGGGGACGCCCATTGTCTGGTCAATCAGGAAGGCCAGTGCAATGAGGATTCCGCCGCCGACAACAAAGGGCAGCATGGCGGAAACTCCGCCCATTAGGTGCTTATAGAAGGCTTTGCCAAGTCCGCCGGTAGTTTCTTCTTCCTGAGCTGCCTCAGTGCCGCTGCCCTCATAAATCCCAGCTTCGCCGTTCAGAATCGTCTGAATCAGTCCTTCAGGATTGCGGATGCCTTCTGAAACGGGCTTGTTAATCAGTGCTTTTCCTGAGAAACGGTTCATTCCGATATTTTTATCTGCGGCAATGATGACGCCGTCTGCTTTGGAAATGTCTGCGGCGCTCAGTTTATTGTCCACGCCTTTGGCGCCGTTTGTTTCGACTTTTATGGCGACGCCCAGCTCTGCAGCGGCTTTTTTCAGTGCTTCCTCGGCCATATAGGTGTGGGCAATGCCTGTTGTGCAGGCGGTGACGGCCACGATGAATTTGTCTGACTTGACGGGAGCAGCGCTTTCTTCGATTTTTTGTGAGAAGAGGGCCTGGACTTCGTCTGGGCTTTGAGCGCTCAGCAGTTTCTCTTTAAATCCGTTCTGCAGCAGGTATTTTGACAGGCCTGCCAAGGCTTCAAGGTGCGTGTCGTTGGCGCCTTCTGGCGCTGCAATCATGAAGAAGAGCTGGACAGGCTGTCCGTCAAGCGCGTCATAATCCACGCCTGTGGCAGATTTTGCGAAAAGAACGACAGCCTCTTTGACGGCTGAATCTTTTGCGTGTGGCATGGCGATGCCGTCTCCTAGCCCGGTTGAAGTCTGTGTCTCGCGTTTTAGAATGTCTGTCTTGAAACTGTCGAAGTTGTCGACAAATCCTGCTGAGACAAGTTTGTTAATCATTTCATCAATTGCGGCTTCTTTTGTCGAAGCCTGCAAATCAAGAATCATGACTTCTTTTTTCAGTAATTCGTTAATTTTCATAAATTATTACCTCCTTAATAAATTTTAATTGAGTTCAGCACGCCTCAAAACAGGCGTGCTTCACAGCTTAATTTTTTCTATTTTTATTTGCTGGTAGCATTTTTGCAGGAAGTTTGTGGACGGCATGTCTTCTGAGAAGACTTTGGCGGTGCCGCAGGCTACTCCTTGTTTGAATGCGGCTAGCGGATTTTTTGATTTGTCCCATTCTGCGATAAATCCTGCGACGGTGGCGTCGCCGGCGCCGACTGAATTTTTTATGATGCCTTTGACGGGCGGAGCAAAGTAGACGCTGTCTTCGGCTGTGAAGAGGAGCGCGCCTTCGCCGGCCATTGATACCATGACATTCTGGGCACCCATTTCCTGCATTTTCTTTCCGTAGGGGACGATGTCCTCTTTACTGGCAAACTTGACCGAAAAAACGGCTTCGAGCTCTTCTTTGTTCGGTTTGATGACGATGGGGTTTTGGCGGAGCGTCTCTAGCAGTTTCTGGCCGTCGATGTCGATGGCGAATTCTGCGCCTTTTTGCCGGACGATGCTGATTAGGCGGGCGTAGAAGTCCTCTCCGAGCGACTCCGGGGCTGTGCCTGCAAAGACAACGATGTCGCCCGGCTTCAAGTGGTTGAAGTTTTGGATGAAATTCTCGATATCGTCTTCGGTCAGGTTCGGGCTCACGGCGTCTAGACTGGTTTCGGAGCTGTCGGTTTTCACTTTGACGTTGATTCTTGTTTCTGTCAGCGTCATGGTGAAAGCGGTTTTAATCCCTGCCCGGGTCAGTTCGTCACGGATAAATTTTCCTGAAAAGCCGCCGATAAAGCCGAGGGCTGTGTTTTCCACGCCCATCGTCGACAGCATGCGACTTTCCATGATGCCTTTTCCGCCGGGGGCCAGGCGGGTGGTGCGGGTTCGGTTCACTGCACCGGGCTCTAAGCGGTCGTAGGTCATAAAGTAATCCAGGGCGGGGCTTAGGGTCACTGTGTAAATCATGTCAGTTGTCCTTTCTTAATCGTGTTCGGGCTTAGACAGCCAGCCATTTTCTGTCAAAATTTGTGCCTCGCTTGGTTCGGCAAAGCGGCAGAAACTGGTTTGTGAAAGCTTGCTGCTGTCAATCAGAATGTAACTTTCGTCTGATTGGCGGATTGCCTGCGCTTTTACAGCGGCCTCCTCACTGTCCGGCGTCATAGCGCCAATGTTCTGATTATAGGCATTGGCGCCTAGGAAAGCACTATTGAAACGGTAACTAGAGAGTTGCGTCAGTGTTCTGGCGCCTGTGACAGAATCAGTTGTCTTTTTTATCAAGCCGCCTAATATGTAGACGCTCAGATGCTCTGCAATCAGGTTTGACGCGTGTGTGACGGAATTCGTCACGATGGTGAGATGCAGCGTTGACTGCTTCAGCAGGGGAATCATTGCCCCAGTCGTCGTGCCGGCATCTAAGTAGATAGTGTCTCCTTCCTCAATGTTTTTCATTGCGAGCTGCGCGATTTCATTTTTCTCTTGAACGTTTTTGGAAGATTTTTCAATCATTGACAGTTCGCTCATTAAATCCTGCGGAAGTTCAGCGCCGCCGTGAATTCGGCGCAGAAGTTTTTTGGCTTCTAATTCGTTTAAGTCACGGCGAATCGTTGAGACAGAGGAGTCTGTGATTTCCTGAAGCTCTTCTAAAGTCACCCGCCGCTGCTGATGAAGTTTTTCCAATATCATCTGTTTTCTGCTGTTGGCTAAAATTTTTCTTACCTCCTGAAACGCTTACAGTTTTATTATACATCAATTTCCTTCAAAGTCAATCAAAAACTTTCATAAACAAAAAGTCCAATTCACAATCTAACTTTTTACGAGACACTGCGTCTAAAACAAATAAATCTGGATGAGTGAATATGGGCTGATTTCTGCGTGGTAAAATACTTATACTCAGTAAATACACATTGATTCTAGGGACTGGACAATCCGACTTTCTAAACCGTGATAAGTTTTAGAATTACCATATACCAATGTCTTTTATGACAGATTTGAACTTGGAGCCTTACAGCGGCTTTAAACCTAGTTTTTCTATATTTAGTGCTAAAATATGTGAAATTCACAAAAACTCACTAAATATGGTAGATTTTTTCAGGCTCTTGTGGTAGAATTATTGCAACGTAACATTGGTGAAGGTGGCCAATCTAAGAAATGGAGTTAATCATGAAAGTTTTAGAAAAAGTTTCAATAATCAGCAGGCCTGAGATTCAGGTCGTCAAACGTGACGGCCGCAGCGTCAAATTCGATGCGACGAAAATTTACGATGCACTGATGAAAGCAGCCGACGAAGTCGGGTTAACTTCAGAGGACGCCGTGTCCAAAATCACGGATAAAGTCGTCGATGAAATTTTTGCACGCTTTCATGAGGACGTCAAGATTTATGAGATTCAGTCGATTGTCGAGCAAGAACTCCTGGAATCCGGCGAGACTGATTTGGCCAGAGTCTACATCAGTTACCGCACCGCACGTGATTTGGAGCGCTCAAAAGCTACGGACATCAATTATACCATCGGAAAGCTGATTAACCGCGACGCCACCGTTGTCAACGAGAATGCCAACAAGGACAGCAACGTTTTCAATACCCAGCGCGATTTGACGGCGGGAGCCGTTGCCAAAGCCATCGGCCTGAAAATGCTGCCGCCGCACGTCGCAAACGCCCACCAGAAAGGCGACATTCACTTCCACGACCTCGACTACTCGCCATTTACGACCATGTCGAACTGCTGCCTGATTGACTTTAAAAACATGTTTGAAAATGGTTTCAAGCTGGGAAATGCCCAGGTGGACTCACCGAAATCCATCCAGACTGCGACCGCCCAGGCTTCACAAATCATCGCCAACGTTGCCAGCTCTCAGTACGGAGGCTGTTCCTTCGACCGCGCAGACGAAGTCCTGGCCCCCTATGCGAAACTAAACTACCAGAAACACATGCGCGACGCCGAAAAATGGGTGGACACCTCTGAAAAGCGTGAGGCTTACGCCAAAGCCAAGACTTCCAAAGACATTTATGACGCCATGCAGTCACTGGAGTATGAAATCAACACCCTGTTCACGTCAAACGGCCAGACGCCTTTTGTGACGGTCGGTTTCGGCCTCGGCGAAGACTGGTATGCGCGTGAAATCCAGAAAGCCATTCTCAAAGTGCGTATCGGCGGACTCGGCTCAGAGCACCGCACAGCCATCTTCCCCAAGCTGATTTTCACGTTGAAGCGCGGACTGAATCTGGAAGTCGGCACAGCGAATTACGATATTAAACAAATGGCACTCGAATGTGCAACAAAGCGCATGTATCCGGATATTTTGAGTTACGACAAAATCGTTGAATTGACCGGTTCATTCAAGGCCAGCATGGGCTGCCGCTCCTTCCTGCACAGCTGGAAAGATGCCAACGGCAATGAAGTCACCGCTGGGCGCAACAATCTCGGCGTTGTCACCGTCAATCTGCCCCGTATCGCACTTGAAGCGGCCGGCGACAAAGACAAATTCTGGCAGATTTTCAATGAGCGCATGGACATTGCCCATGACGCGCTGGCCTACCGGATTGAGCGAGTAAAAGAAGCCAGCCCGAGAAATGCGCCGATTATGTTCCAGGAAGGCGCGCTCGGCCGACTCGACCCAGACGGCAATGTCGATGACCTCTACAAGAACGGCCGTGCCACAATCAGCCTCGGCTACATCGGTCTCTACGAAGTCGCGACGACATTTTACGGCCCGACCTGGGAGCATAACAAAGAAGCCAAAGATTTCACCATCGAAATCGTCAAGCGCATGCACGAAGACTGCGACGCCTGGAGCGAGGAGAGCGGCTATCATTACAGCGTCTACAGCACACCGAGTGAAAGCCTGACCGACCGTTTCTGCCGCATGGACAAAGAAAAATTTGGCTCCGTGCCGAATATCACCGATAAAGATTACTATACCAACAGCTTCCACTATGACATCCGCAAGAACCCGACGCCATTTGAGAAACTCGATTTTGAAAAAGACTATCCGGTTTATGCCAACGGCGGCTTTATCCACTACTGCGAATACCCGATGATTCAGCAGAATCCGAAAGCTCTAGAAGCAGTCTGGGACTATGCCTACGACCGTGTCGGCTACCTCGGCACCAATGCGCCGATTGACCACTGCTACAAGTGCGGCTTCGAAGGCGACTTCACGCCAACCGAGCGCGGTTTCAAATGCCCGCAGTGCGGCAACGCCGACCCCAAGACCTGTGACGTCGTCAAACGTACCTGCGGCTACCTCGGCAACCCGCAAGCCCGTCCAATGGTACACGGCCGCCATGTAGAGATTTCATCGCGTGTAAAGCACATGGAAGGCTCCGTGGGGCAGCTGTCAAACGGCAGTAACATCGACTCAGAAGAAATTGATGAGGCGAAATCTAAGTATTATATTGAAAAATAGGCCAGGACAGGAGTTTTAACTATGAAAGCTTTAGTCACGGGTGGGAATGGGTTTGTCGCCACGCATTTGATTTCTCAGCTGCTAGAAAAGGACGCGAACGTTTCAGCCACCGTGCGCTCTGACCGTTCGGAGAAAGAGTTACTGGGACTTTTTCCACAGATTCAAGTTTTTCGTGCAGATTTGACGCATGCAGACGGCTGGAAAGAAGCAGTTAGCGGGCAGGACGTGATTTTCCACGTGGCAAGCCCGCTCGGCGGCGAAAATCCGAACGACCCGGTACTCATAGACGAAGCAGTCTCAGGTGTCGAAAATGTCCTTCTGGCTGCTGCACACGCAGGTGTTAAGCGCATTGTTATGACCTCTTCACAAGCAGCTTCAACACCTCCGGCTGCCACTGCTGGTGAAATTACTGACGATTTCTGGTCAGACGAAAAAAATCCCGAGCTCAATGCCTATCGCCTGTCGAAACTTTTTGCCGAGCGAAAAGCCTGGGAACTCGCAGAAAAACACGGCTTAGCGCTCACAACAATCTTGCCTGGCGCCGTATTTGGCCCTGTTTTAACCAATCATCTTTCGTCAAACGGCCTAATTGCTCAGATGATGAACGGCAGTCCGTCGCCGAAAATCTCGCTGGAAATCACAGACGTCCGCGACGCAGCCGCGCTGCACATCTTGGCTTTTGAAAATCCGGCAGCCGCAGTTGGACAGCGCTTCATTGCCAAAAACAACGACCTCACCTTTCTGGAAGTTGCAGAAATTCTGAAAAAAGCCTATCCCGAAAACAGCAAAATCAAAACCCAGGAAGTCCCCAATTTCGTCCTAAAACTCCTGAGCCATTTCCGTCATGACCTGCGTGCGCTGACGCCGATGCTAGGCCGTAAATACACGCACAGCAACGAAATGGCTAAAAAGCTTCTCGGCTGGCAGCCCCGGCCGTCAGAAGAAACCATCTGCGACGCGGCGCAAAGTTTGATTGACAAAGGTCTGGTAAAATAATGAACGACAAAAGTCTGCCCCAACTGGCAGACTCTAGTTTTTAGGAGAAAATATGTCCATAAAAACTCTAATATTAGCCAATTCCCTGCTGACGCCAGCATTTAAGCAGGTAATCGAAGCGATTTTTCCGCAGAACCCGGCTTACAGTTTTCAGTTGAAAGCTGAAGCAGAGCTGACCGCAGCGGATTTTGCGGAAACAGAAGTCTTAGTTGGAAATCCATCAACGGCCGACCTGATGAAATTCAAAAACCTGAAATGGCTGCAGCTTTTCTCAGCCGGAACGAACGGCTATACCGAAGGTAAGCCATTTCCAGAGCACGCCATGCTGACCAATGCGACAGGCACCTATGGTGTGTCCATTTCCGAGCACATGCTGACCATGTCGCTTGTTCTCATGCGCCGCTTCAATATTTATGCAGCCCAGCAGGAACAGGAAATCTGGAAAAATGCCGGTGAAATCCAGTCTATCTACGGCTCCACCGTTTTGGTACATGGTCTGGGCGATATTGGCGGGAACTTTGCCAAAAGAGTTAAGGCGCTCGGCGCCCATGTGATTGCGGTTAAGCGAACCGTCTACGGCGATGAAGAGTTTGCGGACGAAGTCTATCCGGAGAGCGAGCTGGACAAAGTGCTGCCGAGGGCCGACATCATTGCAACGAGCGTTCCAGGTACCAAGGCGACCTATAAAATTTTTGATGCGGCCAAATTTGCACGGATGAAGCCGAGCGCTGTTTTCATCAACGTCGGACGCGGAACAACAGCAGACCTGGACGCACTTTGCGACGCACTAGAGTCCGGGAAACTAGGGGCAGCGGGACTTGATGTGACAGACCCCGAGCCATTACCGCCAGGCCACCGCGCCTGGCACACGCCGAATCTCCTTATCACGCCCCATTCTGCGGGTGGGTATACCCTCCCCGACTGCCGGCATCGCTTCGCAGAGATTTTACAGGAGAATCTGGAGAATTACAAGGCTGGCAAAGCTTTACGAAACCTAGTAGATATGCAGACAGGATATAAAAAGAAGATGTGAAGCAGGCCCTCTTTGAAACGTAGAAATTTAGGGAAATTGGGTTCTGGCGCAAGCCAGGTTCCAATTTCATCTAATTTCCTAGTTTCAGGCCTGCTGAACTCAGTTAGGAAAAAGATGAACGACCCGAAACCAGGCGAGTGGAAGTCCGAGGAACTAAGCCAGGGCTACATCGCCGATTACAAGCCCTTCAACTTCGTCGACGGCGAGGGCGTGCGCTGTTCACTCTACGTCAGCGGCTGCCTTTTTCACTGCGAGGGCTGCTACAATCAGGCCACGTGGGGCTTTCGTTATGGCGTGCCATACACGCAGGAACTGGAAGCGCGCATCATGGCGGACTTGGCGCAACCTTATGTGCAAGGCCTGACCTTGCTGGGCGGCGAGCCCTTTTTAAACACTGGCACGCTGCTACCGCTGCTCAAGCGGATTCGCCGAGAGTTACCAGGAAAAGACATCTGGTCATGGACCGGATACAGCTGGGAAGAATTGATGCTCGAAACAAAAGACAAGCTCGAGCTGCTTGATTACGTGGACATCCTCGTTGACGGCAGATTTGAGCTGGCCAAGAAAAACCTCAACCTGCAGTTCCGCGGTTCCAGCAATCAGCGCATTATCGATGTGAAAAAGTCCCTCGCCAGCGAGAAAGTTGTCATCTGGGAGAAACTGAACGACCCAGAAACAGCGACGGAGCAGATTCACAAGGAAAAATTGATTTAAAGAACAAAATCGGCCGATGCCGATTTTTTTACACTCTAATGCAAAGAAGATGATTTTTCAACATAAGTTTGCACCTCAAGTACAAACTTTATGATATAATATAATAAAATACTAACTGGAGTTGAAACAATGAGCAAACTAAAATACGTTTCACGTGACGAATACCTCAACTTTCTCATCCGTTCAGCGAACAAACCAATCATCAAAGTAGTTTCCGGAATTCGCCGCGCAGGGAAGTCGACTCTGTTCTATTTGTTCAGAGATTATCTGGCAAAGCAGGGTGTTACACCTGAGCAGATGATTGTCATTAATTTTGAAGATTTCTCCTTTGACAACTTGAGAGAGGCAAAAGCTCTGCACGATTATCTCCTGGCGCATTTAGCCGAGGGGAAAATGACCTATATTTTTCTTGATGAAATTCAGAATGTTGAAAACTTTGAGAAAGTAGTAGATTCTCTGTTTATCCGCGACAATGTGGACCTGTATCTCACGGGGTCGAATGCGTATTTTCTGAGCGGAGAATTGGCCACCTTGCTTTCCGGCCGATATGTCGAGCTGAAAATGCTGCCGCTGTCGTTCAAAGAATATGTCGCCTGGCATGTGCAGAATGAGCAGCATATTTCAGAGGCGGTTTTATTTGACAACTATCTCAAGAGCTCCTTTCCTTATACCCTGTTCACAAACACAGAAGAAGAGCGCCTGGATTACCTTCAGGGCATCTACTCAACTGTCGTGCTGGATGACATTGTAAAGCGCATCAACGTACAAGACGCGCGCACGCTGGAAAGGCTGATTGAAACACTGTTCAGCTCGATAGGAAGCCCCGTGACCGTGAATAAAATCAAAAATACAATGGAGAGCAAAGGGCTGAAAATTGCAAGCAGTACAGTAGACAAATATCTCCAAGGAATTTTGGACAGCATGCTCATGTACGAAGCAAGACGATACGACATCCATGGACGACAACTTTTGGACACGCAAGCCAAATACTATGCAACAGACCTCGGACTAAGAAACCTCGTGCTCCGAGACCATCAAGAGGATTTTGGACATATCATCGAGAACGTCGTTTATCTAGAACTTAAACGCCGGGGAAACAAAGTCTATGTCGGCCGCAGCTCAAAGTACGAAGTGGATTTCGTCGCGATAAATCCCAAACAAGAGGTGAAATATTACCAAGTGGCCCTTTCAACTTTAGACGAAGCTGTGCTAAAACGCGAGCTTCGCTCGCTGGAGCAGATTAATGACCATTTCCCCAAATATCTGCTCACGATGGATGAGATTAATCGCACGGCAAATTACAACGGAATACAAAAACTGAATCTGCTGGATTGGCTGTTGGACCTGAAAAACTAGCGATTTCCGAAATTAGCTGACAAAGCTAGAGAATTCGTTATAATAAATTTCAAATTGCCAATCGGCACCTGAGGAGTTCTTCGGAACTCCGTTTTTTATAATTTTATAAATGAAAATGATTGCATAAATTTTAATATGAATGAAAGTTTATGCTTGACATTTATACGTAAGTTGGTATAATAATACGCATACTACTTTTAGGAGACAATTATGAAATTTAAGAAAATAATTTTAGCCGCTGCCTTGCTCACGGCTGCTGTATCACTCACTGCCTGCTCTTCCTCAAATTCTTCATCAAAAAAGAGTGAGGTGGACACCATCAAAGACAACGGAAAACTGGTTGTGGCGCTGAGTCCTGACTATCCGCCCTTTGAATATAAAACCATGGTTGACGGCAAGGATACGATTGTCGGCGCCGATGTTGACCTGGCCAACAAGATTGCGGATAAGCTGGGCGTCAAGCTTGAATTGAGTCCGATGAGCTTTGACAATATCTTGGCCGCGGTCTCTTCAGGCAAGGCTGATGTAGCGATTTCAGCGATTTCGGCCAATCCGGAGCGTAAGAAAACATTTGACTTTTCAAACGGTTATTACACACCATATAATGAAATTGTGATTAAGAAGTCAGATTTGAGTAAATATTCATCATTGGCCGACTTCAAAGGTAAATCTTTGGCAGGACAGACAGGCTCTACCCAGGAAACAGCCATTAAAGACCAGATTACAGGCTCAAATCTGGTGTCTCTGACAGATGCCGGTGACGAAATCACAGAGGTTCAGACAGGCAAGATTGACGGTACAGTGCTTGAAGACATGATTGCCAAAAGTTATGTCGCTGCAAATCCGGATTTAGCTGTTGCCAATGTCAAAATCCCAGTGACAGAAGCGGAAGCAGACATGGCCGTTGCCATGAAGAAGGGCTCAAGCGAGCTGAAGAAAAAAATTAATGCTGTTATCAAAGACCTGAAAGATTCCGGTGAGATGGAAAAAATCATTGAAGATAATTATACGAAATCGCAGAATGCAGAATAATTTCTGAACTGAAATCTGTCCGATACAAAAGGACAGATTTTGTATGTATCGCTTAACCGAGTGCGAATGCTATTCCAAGGAGGACACATGAATTTTAGTTTTTTACCGCAGTACTGGCCCTATTTCAATGACGGCATGATTGTCACGGTCATCATTTCCTTTTTCGTGGTGCTGTTCGGCACAATCATCGGAATTTTTACAGCGCTGGGGAAAATGTCCAAAATACTGCCGCTGCGCTGGATTCTGAATGCTTATATCGAAATCTTCCGCGACACGCCGATGCTGGTTCAGATTACCATTGGTTTTCTGCTGATGGGCGGCATGGGCTGGCCGCACGTACAGGTCGGAATTCTAAATGAGGACTTGGGACGCCTGATTCCCGGAATGATTGTCCTGTCGCTGAATTCGGGTGCCTACATGGCAGAAATCGTGCGTGCAGGCATTGAAGCTGTGCCCGCAGGGCAGCGCGAAGCCGCTTATTCATTGGGCATCCGGCCGGCCGCAACCATGTCAAGCGTTATCTTGCCCCAGGCGATTCGCAATATTCTGCCGGCGGTCGGCAACGAGTTTGTGACCATTATCAAAGACAGCTCGCTGCTCTATACCATCGGAATCATGGAACTCTATAACGGCGCAGTCACGGTCAATCACTCGAGTTACGTCCCTCTGACGCCGTTCATTCTGGCAGCTGCTTACTACTTTGTTGTCTGCTTCATCTTGTCCCGCGTGCTGGCGCGATTCGAGAAAAAACTAGGAAAGGGCTATGTGCATTAAAATGAACGAATTTTTGATTGAAACAAAAAATCTGCATAAATCTTTCGGCAAAAACGAGGTGCTCAAAGGACTGGACATCCAGATTTCCAAGGGCGAAGTGGTCGTCATGATTGGCCCGTCTGGCTCGGGGAAGTCGACCTTTCTGCGCTGCATGAACCTGCTCGAAACACCGACCCAGGGCGAAGTCTACTTCGAAGGCACCAATATCGCCGACAAGTCGGTGGACGTTTTTGAACATCGGCAAAAAATGGGCATGGTATTCCAGCAGTTCAACCTTTTCCCGAACATGACCGTCCTCGATAACTTGGCACTCGCCCCTGTCAAAACGGGCAAAATGTCCAAAGAAGAAGCCTCGAAAAAGTCGCTGGAGCTCCTAGAGCGAGTAGGGCTGGCAGAAAAAGCTGATGCCTATCCGCAAAGCCTGTCCGGCGGCCAGCAGCAGCGTGTCGCCATTGCGCGCGCGCTTGTCATGCAGCCGGACGTCATGCTCTTTGACGAGCCGACCTCCGCCCTCGACCCAGAAATGGTAGGCGAAGTTCTGAGCGTCATGCAGGAACTCGCGCAGGAAGGCATGACCATGGTCGTCGTGACCCATGAAATGGGCTTCGCCCGAAATGTGGCCGACCGCGTTCTCTTCATGTCGGACGGCGCGATTGTTGAGACAGGCACGCCCGAGGAGGTTTTCGACGCGCCGAAGGAGACACGAACGCAGGAATTCCTGGCGAAAGTTCTGTGACTTAACAAAAAATCCGCAAGTTTGAGCGGATTTTTTGATGTGATTTATGTGCAACTACAATATGAGAAGATTCTATGAAAATAATAAGATACATGATATAATTATTTTGGCGCTCCCTTCCGGCAGGATGGTGCCTTAGAAAGGGGGTGAGAAGATGTTGGTCTTCATAACCTCAATAGTTGCACCTGTAGTGGTCGGTGTTCTGCTTGAGCTCTTCAAGCATTGGCTAGTTAAACACGATAAGCAACGAAAAAAGCGCCGCTAGCCTTAGCTGTCAGATATTCCCGTATCTGACAGTTTTTTGGAGCAAAAAATAGAACAGTTCCCGCTGTTCTATTTTTGTGAGAGATATTGATTCTCATAACCTACACATATTATAACACAGATTTCCGGCTTGTCAAAATAAATCTCTTACAATTCATCTGTTCTGTTAAGCGCGTGACATGCTGTAGGTCGAGGAAATCCCAGATTTATAACAGAATGATTTTTCTGCGTTACAATCAACATTTCAAACCGCATCAGTAAGAAATTTCGGTCAGCTGAATCTCAGAGTCGGTTTCTTCCCCAAAGCAACTGCAATTTCATTGACAAGCTTGAATGACGGTGTCATCGCACCAGTTTCAATTCGCGCGATAACACTTTGCTGTTTACCGACTTTTTCAGCAAACTCCCGCTGTGTTAATCCTGTTTCTTCCCTCAATTCAGTCATTGCAACAGCAATGTCCAGTTTATTACTCTCTTCTTCAAACCAAGTCATAAACTGAGGGTCCTTTTTTGCTTCTTCCTTGATTTTTTCTTCTACCCAACTCATAGTAAGTCTCCTTTTTCAAATTGTTTTCTCAGCTCTTTTGCGTGATTGATTTCCCGCTGCGGAGTTTCCTGTGATTTTTTGGTGAAACCATGTGTGATTAGAAATTCATTTCCAACGTTTTGAAAATAAAACGCGCGCTGAATATTTGTTGCCACCTTTGAACGCAGCTCGTAAAGATTTTTATCCAGTTTTTTGACCCATTTTTGTCTCATCGCAATCTGCAGGCCGTCGAGTTCTGTCTGATTGATAATCAGAAGTAACTTGTGCTTGTCTTTGGCAGGCAATGCCTCGTAGAAATCCTCAAATTCGCTCGAGCCGTCTTTTCGTCTCAACGGTCGAAATGTAGTTTTTCTTTTGTTTTCCATATCCAATTATACCTTATTGGTCATCAAAAAGCAAATTATACGTTATAAGTCATCTGAAAAATTTTTTAGGGGGAGCAAAAAATAGAGCTACAGAAACGGCTCTATTTTCCGATAGATTTTGCAATTTATAAGTAATACATATTATAGCACAAATTTCTGATTTGTGCAGATTTTATGTTAAGCGCGTGACCAGAAGTCTAGTTGGGCAATTTCGAGTGCCGTCGGCAGCTCGAAATAGAGTTCATTCAGCCAGAAGCCGGGCTGTAGGTTGAGGAGGCGGTCAAAGGCGGCGACGACTAGGGAATAGCGGTGGTCGGCGTTTGGCGGTGTGGGTCCAGTGTAGTGTATTGTCAGCTGCGGGTCTGTTTCGCCGACAAAACGCGAGGCCTGGGAGTTTTTGCCCTGTATGACCTGGTCTGCACCAATTCTTGCCGCGATTCGGCTGAAATCCTCGGGGATGTTGACTGTGCCCGACTTGACCGGGATGTTAGCGGCGGTCCAGTGAATCCAGGGGAAACCGGATACTGGGACGGCATCGAAATCGATGAGGTAAAGCGCCAGCGTTTGTGCGTCTTCAGGGACTTCAGAGATTTCAACCGGGAAGGAAATGACTGGTGTTCCGTCAGTTTTCCCTGAAGCATCGGCAAACTTGCCGTATTTGTCGGGCAGGAAGCCTTTTTCGAGTTTTAAGTGAATTTTCATACTTTAATTATAGCAAATCTGGAAAATTTTGGTATAATATAATGGTTGCGGAGAGGTGTCCGAGTGGTCGAAGGAGCACGCCTGGAAAGTGTGTGTACGCCACAAGCGTACCGGGGGTTCGAATCCCCTCCTCTCCTTATTTTATGGGCTTCCATGACTCTTTTTGAGTCTGGGAGCTTTTTTTCGTACGGTTTTTCTCGAAAACTTAATAAAATGGTAAAAAATGGTAAAATTAGAGAATAAATACAGTAAGCATGGGGAATTGGAAAATGGAGCGGATGACACGGTTGTAGGCTGAGATTGTGGAGGAGCTAAATAAATGAGTGATGTGATTATTTATAATACGGAAGACGGTTTGACAAAGGTTGAGCTTCATAAGAGAAATGGGACTGTTTGGCTGACTCAGCTGGAGCTGGCAGAACTTTTCCGGACGACGAAACAAAACATTGCAAAACATATTAAAAATGTGATTGCAGATGGGGAGCTGGATGAGAGCTCATTTGTAAACTATCAGTTGGCAACTGCTGTGGACGGGAAGGAATATCGAACTGCCTTTTATGATTTAGAAAGAAAATCTTTGCCAAAATAAAAAAACAGCTAAAGCCGAAGCAATAGCTGATAAAGACTAATGAATCTTTTGCCACAGAAGCCCGCGCGGAACTTCATCGATTGGATTAATTATACGGAGCTCAAGCTCAAATGTCAGGTAAAAAGTGATAAAATTAAAATGGACAAAAGTTTAAATTTGTCGAATTTGTGAATATTGAAATTAGGAGCATGAAATGATTTTAGAAAACAAATTAGGAATCGAAAATCAGGCGGAATTGAACAGAGAAGAGGAAAAGATTTCAAAGCTCAAGGCCAAGATGCTTTTTGAGTCTGGAAAAATTGATTCATTTGAGATAGGCACTTTTAAAGGACTCTCAGACATTCATCGTTATTTATTTGATGAGATTTATGACTTCGCCGGGAAAATCCGTGATGTTAATATCGCCAAAGGAGATTTCCAATTTGCACCGCGGATTTATCTGGAACAATCTTTAGCTTACATCGATAAGGAACCTCAGGAAACTTTTGATGAAATCATTGACAAATACGCAGATATGAACGTGGCGCACCCTTTTCGTGAGGGAAATGGACGTGCAACGCGAATCTGGCTTGATTGCATCTTGAAAGATAAGCTGGGGAAAATCGTGGACTGGAACGCGATTGACAAAGACGAATATCTTTCAGCTATGATTCGGAGCCATGTTAATACGGGCGAGCTTAAATACTTGATTCAGAAGGCTTTGACGGATGATTTGAGTAAGGAGAGTTTGTTTAAGGGGGTTGATGCGAGTTATTTTTATGAGGGGTATGGTGCGTTTCGGGTGGAGGATTTATGAAAGAAAATAAAACAGGTCTAACGGAAGGCCTGATTGGTCAAATACTTGATATCACAAGACTGTTCCCAGAAATTACAGGTGTAAGACTTTATGGTAGTCGGGCGCGCGGCACTCAGCGGAAATATTCAGATGTTGATTTGGCGCTTTTCGGCGATTTTGATGAGCGCGTGACAGCTGAGGTTCGTGGACAATTGGAGGAATTGGATACGATTTTTGAGTTTGATGTGGTGCATTTTGAGAGCTTGAAAGACGAAGCATTAAAGAAAAATATTGAAGTGGACGGCATGTTATTATGAGTGTGAAAACTGCGAATTTGTTGTTTATTGAGAGGGCATATAAGAGTTTAACAGAGCCAGTCTTTGATATTTCAGGAGAAAACTTAGGTTTTCAAATTGATAGAAGCCAAGAGTTTGATACTCTTTCTCGTTTTACAGAATACCTTATAGAACCTGGTATACTGACGATTCCCAATTTAGATGATTTTATTATAGGTTATAAAACAGTTCAGCTGCAAAAAGAATTTGACTTATTAAAGGTATTTGGAGACAGTGTTGTTAATATTGAACTGAAGTCTAAGGATACAGGTGAGAAGACCTTGAAGCAACTCCAGCAGAATAAGAGATACTTAGAAACTGCATTTTCAGATGACAATAAGGCAATATACTGTTTCGCCTTTATTGGCAATGAGAAGGAGCGAATGCTTTATTGGTTTGTGAATAATGAGCTTCAACAAATTGAGAGTAAATTTTTGATTAATCTTTTATCTAATGACCAAGCAGAATCGGTGAATCTTGACGAAAAATTCCATCCTTCAAAATTTTTGACGGCACCTTATAACAATCCTGAAAAGTTCATAGAGAATATTTATTGTTTAACCCAAAGTCAAGAAGACATTGAAAATAATGTCCGTCAATGTTTAACGCAAAAAGAAGAAAACTTTATTTTGATTAAAGGTAGGGCTGGGACGGGGAAAAGTTTAGTTGCGCTGGATTTATATAAAAGGTTGTCAAAAGACCACGAAGTACTGTTTGTCTTTGGAGCGAATTTAAATGAGGGACAGAACGAACTTCGAAACAAATATTCGTATAATATTGTCTCGGCTAAAGAATTTAAGGGAATCAATGCCCAATCTTATGACGCTGTAATAGTTGATGAGGGGCAACGGCTTTATGGAAAATCATTTGAAAAACTAGCCCGGTTTAAGCAAGTGGTTGTCTTCTTTGACTCAAAACAGCAAATTTCAAATGCTGAGAAAGATTATGAAACAGTTGAAAAATTACGGAATCGGAAAACCGTAGAGTATAATCTTAAAGAGAAAATCAGAACCAATCCTGAGTTAGCAGATTTTATCAAAGGATTTTTTGATTTGAAACAACATAAAGCAGTTCCTAACGACATTGTCGAGGTGATTCATGTGAAAGATAAAGGGGAGGCTGAGCAAGTTATTAAATATTTTGAGAGTAAGAATTATTCTTTTTATAATATGACTCCATCTCGATTTGATTATGATTTAAATGATGAGTTAGGAATCAATGGTAGTCATAAAACTACTCATCAGATTATTTCATTGGAGTGTGATAAAGTAGTTGTATTGCTTGATAATAATTTTGGTTATAATCTTGAAAGTCGAAAACTAATGATTAAAGCCAATCAAAATCCATATTACCCGACCACAGATATGTTATTTCAAAATATGACAAGAGCAAGATATAAGTTGGCTATTGTCATCATAGATAATGAAGAATTATATAAAATGACGTTAACTGGAAAAGAATAATGACTGAAACATTAAACAAATAAAAGCGTTTTGGTATTTAATCTCACAATTCCGCTGTCCTCATTTTAAATGGGAAATAATTTTTAGAGAGAAGAAAATATGGAAAAATTTTTAACAGTCTTGACAGCGCTGGCAGGAATAGCTTCAGCAATAGCTGTAATCTTTCAAGCAGTAATATTTCGTAGACAAAGTAGTCTAATGAGAACACAAGTTGAATTACAGAGACAAACGACACAAGCTTACAATATCGCTATCTGGATGGATGAAATGGATTGTACTGACAAAGTTTCCCCTATAATTAGCAATAATTCACAGAGTCCAATTTATGAAGTAGAGATTATTTTCCAACTCAGTTCTGGAATTAAGGATCAAAAGTTTGTTAGAATCATCCCGCGGGAATATATGTTGGAGTCGCTGAATATGATGAAGAAAAAGTTGAACTTTATTTCACAGATTCGAGTGGTGTCAGGTGGATGCGTGATGGTAGAGGTAAGTTGACCCATCAACCGTCATACAAAGGAGTGGTTACGGAGAATACTATTGAGCTTTATCCTTATAAAAAATAGTAAAGATTCTAATAGCTAATTGAAAGATGTTGTTCATGAACTGAAAGTGATGAATAAATCACTTAAAAGTACAAGAAAGTAACTAGCTTACTCCAAACTTTGAGAAAACATTTTATGTGTCGTGTTGAGTCCTAAGTATGGTGTACGAAAGGAAAGATAATGGAGAAGAAAAACAGGCTAGCAATAATGCTAGTGTTAATTGTTCTAATCATTGGTGTAGTTGCAATTTATTTGCTCTGGCAATCTATTCTGACTTTAGTTAAAACACAGAATGGGGCTATTATTTTTGGGGCGCTTCTCACGGCCTTGGTGACAATGGTCACGCTGTTTTACAATAAAAGAAAAGAATTGCAATTAGAACGGGAGCAATATCTTTATGAAGAACGAATGAAAGCCTATCAAAACTTTTATAATCTTTTCTTTAAATTTTTCGGAAATGAACAAAAAGAAACTCCAAAGCCAACTTATGAAGAAATGATTGGATTAAAACAGCAATTAATGATGTGGGCTTCAGGTCCAACTATTCGTTCTTTTGAAAAATCCATAATGCATGTCAACCAGGCAGATCCTATGGAGGCTATGTTCGATATGGAAAGCTTTCTCATTCAAATGCGCAAAGACTTAGGTAATAATACCGCTAAACCTGGGGAGATAATTCCACTCATAATTAACAACGAAAAGGATATAAACCGATATCGTGATTTTATTAAGTTGAAAAGTAGGTCTAATACTTAATGCTAGAATAATTTCTTGTTTAGAATGTTTTATTATGAAAATATGTCTGACGATTTACGGAATGGATAATCCTGACAAAAATCACTCAAAGAAATGACATAATAAAACCAAAACAAGGACAGGAGGTTAAAACATGATGACACTCGCCATGGAAAAAGAAACGCTCAATCATTACGTTCAGAATTCACAAGTCTCCCAAAGCTATCTAGAGTCAAAAATTAAGGCCTTTGATATCAGTAAGATTTTGAGCGGTGAAAAGCAGCCGACATTTAACCAATTCTCCGAAATTGCAAAGAGTTAGCGGATAAATCTGACCTATCACTCAAGAATTCTCAAGGTCTACAGGTAAATTTCGAGACAATTGGAAAAAGTATTTCATTAATAATAAAGGAAATCAGGAAATAATTTTATGACAAAACAATATTTTGCTACTTTGTCCAATGAAGATGAAGAAGAGGACAGACGATCACTTTCAGACGAACAGTATAAGAAGTTTGGAAAAATATATTTCGCACATCAAGCAGAACTCCGTCGAAAATTTCCTCCAATGAAGTATAAAGTGGGAGACAAAGTCAGTTTCAAAATCCAAGGTGAAAAATTAGTTGGAAAAATCGTTGTCGCTGATTTTGGCGGCTCTTTTGAGCATGATTTCCATTCCTATGATGTTGAGGCACCTGATAAGGGCTGGTACAAGCACATTTTGGAAGCCAATCTAGAAAGCGTAAAGTGATGATTGAAAACGTCCCAATCCTAGAATCAGCCCCCTCATCAAAGGAAAAAGTCTTCGGGAAAATCAGCGTACTGGCTGAAAAATTCGAAGACACCGGCGGTGAATTGTAGAGAGCAGTTTAATCACTCATTTCCCGCCAAAAGCCACCCCAAGCGTCGCCTGAAAAATCCGATTCTTAACAGCCAGCGGCGCAAAGTGCCCAAGCAGCCGCAAGAACTTTGAAGCCCCCGGATTAATCACATTTTTATTACGTTCAATCCCCGCCAGACTCACGCGAATAAAGTCGGCCAGCCTCATGTTCAGCGGATTAGAAGTATTGTTTTCGCCGCGCATACTAGGCTCCAGATTAGTCTCAGAAATCAGAGGCGGCGCAATCTGAATCACATGCAGCCCTGAAGCGCCGAAGTACTCAGCCTGCGCACGGACAGCATCGCTGAAGGCATTAATGCCGGCTTTCGTTGCACTATAGACAGGATGGGCACCGCTTGCAACATAAGACAAGCCGCTCGAAATATTGACAATAGCAGTCTCCTGGCCGGATTTAACCAGCTTTGGCAGGAGCAGTTTCGTCAAAATAACCGGTGCGGCCAGATTTGTCGCCAATTCATCCGTGAAACGCTCCGCTTTGCCAGTCCCATCAAAAAAGTTCAGAGGACGCATAATCCCGGCACAATTGATTAGCAGCGTCAATTTGTCAGGCACCTGAGCTGCGAGCCTCACCAGGTCTGAAGAGCTCGTTAAATCTGCTTGAAGCGCAGTAACAGATGAATTCTCCGCCAAAAAGTCCTGTACCTTTGCCAAATTTCGTCCGACAATGATGACCTTATTTTTCTCGGCCAATGCCTTGGCAAAGGCGAGTCCAATCCCGCTCGTCCCGCCTGTAATAAGAATTATTTGATTTTCCAGTTTCATCATTCAATTTCCTTTGGTTATATATTTTTGTTTTTATAACTTTGTCAACGAAACCATTATAGCGCAGAAAGTTATAATTGTCGACTTTTATAACCTGGCATATGAGTACCAATCCCAGTAACTTTACACACAAATACTAGCGATGAGGTGTATTGTTATTAAATAATTAAGGCGCTTTTGTATATGGGGATTACTGAAGAATTTATTGCTGCCAAAAAAGCGTTTACATTTGATATAATTGGATAAAATCTGAACAACAGTTATAATAAATATGAAAGGTGTGGTCTAATGAAAGAATTGGATTGGGAAAAAATAAATAAAAATCTTGATATGGCGAACTTTTCAATAATAGGATGTGTTTTGCCCGAAGGCCTTGAGGATGAAGTTAGGGATATACTAGAAGTAGTTTTTAATAGGATTCAAGTGGAACCACAATCTAAAGAAGTAACACAATGCTTCATTTCGGTCACAAAAAAAGAGAAAAATGAAGAACAAATCTTTACTGATGACCAACTTAGCGTTTTGAAAAATATTTTTAATTTTGCCACTCGTGATGAAGTGGTCTCTTGTATCGGATTGGTACTATGGCATTTTAGTGGAGATTATCAGGCGGCAAAAAGAGCTGTAGAGGCGTACAAAAATCTTTTTAATCGTAAAAAAGAATTAGACGAAGCGAGGAAGGGCGAAGCGCTAAAAAATGCACTTATAGCATTTGATTTAATGACACAACTTGGTAAAAAACTAAAAGAGGAAGCTGTAGAATTTGTTTGTAATATCATTGATGAAAGTATTTCAGATAATGAAGACACAGTAATGAAGACACAGAATTTTTCGGTTTATTAGATTGTCTGGTAAAAAAAGAAAAATTTAAATTGTTACCCGGCATGAAAAAAATGCAGTATAAAGCTTATTTAAAAGAAAAAGCCGAAGATTATCATTCTGCTGATTTTGCCGGAAATTTGCTTGTTAAGATAGCTCGAAAAGAAAACGATACGAAGGCCGAAAAAGAAGCATGGTTGTTAGTTGCTAATGGCTGGGAAAAGATGAGCGAGATGATGAAAGATCGGCCGATGATAGTAAAAGCTGATGCTATGAGTAAAGCAGCCGATGCATATAAAAAAGGTGGAGATGATGTCGGATATAGCAGATGCCTTATGGCCTCTCAGGAAAGCCTAAGAGATAAAAGTGGTTGGAAATCTTATAGTTATTCTATAGATTTAAAATGTATTATTGATCGATTTGAGCAAAAATTTAATGGAGCAAGTATTAATAAAAAAATTTTATTAATAATGGAATTTACCAAAATCAGTCACGATACCGTTCGTAATCGATTTGAGGACAATAAAAAGGCTAACCCACTTTATGGTCTATTTAATAGTCAAACTATTGATGACAAAGGAATAGTTCGTTCTAGTACAAAAGAATTTGCTACTAACAACAAAAACGAGGATGAAACTTTCTTAATAAAAGAGGCTATCAACTATATAAATCTTCAATCGTATATAATTGTTTTTTTTAATCAAAGATATATTTTGTCAGAGATTGATAATGTAACCTTTTCTGAGATTATTAAACCTCTTCTTCCTGAAAATGTACGTATGATAGATTACATATTGCGAACGGCTCTATCGGGATATTCTGAAATCGTGATTGAACCATTGCTCATTTCCTTTGAGTCATTTTTAGCGGCATTGTTAGAACAAAACGGACTTTCAAGCATAAAACAATTGGAAGATAAAGACGTACAGGAAGATTTAACAATGGGAGCGTTGCTTGCCAAGTGTAAAGAACATAACTTAATTGAGGAGGATGACGCTTTTCTTTTGGAAGCTTTACTCTGTAATAAAAATGGTCTAAATCTTAGGAATCTTTCAAGCCATAGATTGACATCAGATTCTGGTCGGTTTAATGTAACATACTTGTTCTGTAGCTACTTTTTGCTTAGATTATTGATGAAATACTGAAGAAAAGACATTTTCGATGAATCTTCTTATTTGTCGTGCATTTTCAAATTCTGAATAACTCTGGTTTAATCTACCTAATTTGGTTATGAAGTTCGTTATCAAATTGTTCTTTGTATGCAGGTGAAATTTCCTCAAAGATTCTTTGGCATATTTGAGACATGGCCTCATCGTCTAAATCTGAAGATTTTAACATTCTTCAAATCGATTAAAGATAGCGCAGCCTAATTCTTTTACGATTTTTCCGGATAGTGGTTGTACAAATAATTATCGATTTATAGCTTTCCGCGATAATTTTGGTCTCCTCAGACTTCTTCATCAAATAACTGGTAAAAAATACTAAAAGATAAGGAAATTGTTTTATTGAATTCGTCAAGTAATATCACGTTTGATTCTCGGTTAAGCAAGTCTTTCGCAAAACTTTTCACATTGTGTTTTCCGCCAAATAAACCACCCGCTAAATAACCTAACAATTAAGAAGCGTGCTATAATTATTTCATGAACACACGCGAAAAAATTCTGTCCGAGACCGAAAAATTCATCTTAAAAAACGGCATTTCCAAGCTGACCTTATCAAAAATTTCGAAGCAACTGACCATCAGCCAGCCTGCAGTGTATAAACATTTTAAAAATAAAGACGACCTCCTCACAACTCTTGCGCACATCTGGCTGGATGACAAAACCCTATCCAAAATCTTCCCTTTTGCCACAAGCGGCTATACAGCCAAAAACGAAATCATCCACGACTGGCTCTGGACTCTCGCCTCGTCAAAATTTGCAGCCTGTCAGGAAACACCAGATATGTTCGCACTGTACACCACCTATATTGCAGGCAATCCAGACCTTGGCCGGGCACACATTCAGGATTTAATGGAAAGTCTGTCCGCTGCTGCCGAAATAAGCCGCGATGAAGCTGGGGCTTTCCTGCTGGCATTCAGTTATTTCCATCATCCAAAAATCGCACCGCAATGGGACGACAATTTTCAAATGCAATTTGAAGCTGTCTGGCAGCTTGTGAAAAATTTTGACAAATGATATTTTCCTAAATTTCCCGTCCGAAATTTATGTTATACTAGTACTAACCTAAAAAGAAAAATCCGGAGGAAAAAATGAATTTAAACGAAATCCTGACCGACGACCAAATAGACTACTTAAAAGACAACACAGACGGCATCGAAATCAAAAACTACTACAGTTTAGCTGAACTCAACAATCTGATTGAATACCTCAAAATGCGCTACGACGAGTACACCGACGAAAGCTTCGAGGATGACAATGACGATGACCAGAGCTTAGAGGAGATTCTGGACATTCTCACGAATGAGTCCGGAAATGTTTTTGACGAAGACGGCGAGTTGTAATAAAGTCGCCGTATTTGCATCTTGTAATTAAAAACGGTGCCATTAGCGCCGTTTTTTGGTAAAATAATACAATGACAAAAGTTCTGGAAATCAAAGACCTCACTTTTCGCTATGAAAAAGAGCAAACAGCTCCAACCTTAGATGCTGTTAATTTTGACGTTGCCCCAGGTGAATGGGTCGCCATCATCGGCCAGAACGGCTCCGGCAAATCCACCACCGCCCGCCTCATCGACGGTCTCCTGGAAGCAGAGTCCGGCAGCGTCAAAATCGACGGCGCAGAGCTGACCAAAGACAACGTCTGGGACCTGCGCCGTAAAATCGGCATGGTGTTCCAGAACCCGGACAACCAGTTCGTAGGTGCCACTGTCGAGGACGATGTGGCCTTCGGCATGGAAAATCAAGGTGTCCCGCGCGAAGAAATGCTGCCGCGGGTAGAAGAAGCCCTGAAACAAGTCGATATGCTGGAATTCCGCGGCAAAGAGCCTGCCCGTTTATCCGGCGGACAGAAACAGCGCGTGGCCATTGCCGGCGTTGTCGCGCTGCGGCCGGAAATCGTCATTCTAGACGAAGCAACCTCTATGCTTGACCCCACAGGGCGCGCCGAAATCATGCGCGTCATCCGCGAAATCAAGCAGAAATACAATCTGACCGTGCTGTCCATCACCCATGACCTGGAAGAGGCCGCCTCCGCCGACCGCATTCTCGTGATGCAGAATGGCAAAATAGTCCGCGACACCCGCCCGCGTGAGCTCTTCAGCTCCAGTGACGACCTGATGGAGCTGGGCCTTGATGTCCCCTTCACCTCCAAACTCATGAAAGACCTGCGAGCAGCAGGATTCGAGCTCCCCGGCGGCTACCTGACGGAAACAGAACTGATAGATTTTTTGACTAGAAATAAATGATAAAATTTGACAAAGTAAATTTTGAATACCAGGCGAAAACGCCCTTTGCCAGCCAGGCGCTTTTTGACATTGACCTCGAGATTGCAGACGGCAGCTTCACAGCGCTCATCGGCCATACAGGTTCGGGGAAATCAACCCTCCTTCAGCATCTGAACGGCTTACTGCAGCCCACCACAGGCACAGTCATTGTCGGTGACATCATCATAAAGTCCGGCAGTAAACAAAAAGACATCAAGCCCGTGAGAAAGCGCGTCGGCGTGGTCTTCCAATTCCCAGAGGCACAGCTCTTCGATGAGACCGTGCTGAAAGACGCAGCATTCGGCCCGCAGAATTTTGGTGTCGACAAAGACACAGCCGAGAAAATTGCCCGTGAAAAACTCATACAAGTCGGCCTCCAGGAAGAGCTCTTCGAGCGCTCGCCCTTTGAACTTTCAGGCGGCCAAATGCGCCGCGTCGCCATCGCCGGAATCCTCGCCATGGAGCCCGAAGTCCTCGTTCTAGATGAGCCCACCGCAGGCCTTGACCCCAAAGCCCGCCAGGAAATGATGCAGCTCTTCAACGACCTGCACGTCAAACAAGGCCTGACCGTCGTCCTCGTCACTCATAACATGGACGACGTCGCCGATTACGCTGACTACGTCTACCTCCTGGAAAAAGGCCGTGTCATCAATTCCGGCACGCCGAGCGAAATCTTCCAGACACCCGAGTTTCTCACCCAGCACCAGCTGGGCCTCCCCAAAGCCACAGAATTTGCCCTGCAGCTTCAGGAAAAAATCGGCAAAAAACTTGACAGACTCCCGATTACCCGTGCAGAGCTGGTCGCAGCTGTGAAGGAGGTAGTTCAACATGGATAAACTCATCATGGGCCGCTACATCCCCGGCAACTCCGTCATTCACCGCCTCGACCCCCGCAGCAAGCTCCTCGTCATGATTGCCTTCATCTTCGTCATCTTCCTCGCGAACGACCCCCTAGGCTACCTGCTGCTCTTAGCCTACACCTTCCTCGGCGTCTGGCTCTCAAAAATCCCCGTCGGTTACTTCCTACGCGGCCTGCGGCCAATGCTTGGCTTGATACTCTTCACTGTTATCTTCCAAATGCTCTTTACACCCGGTACTCACCTGTTGTTTAGTTTCTGGATTGTCAGAATTTCCACAGAGTCGCTGGTGAACGCAGGCTTCATATTCTGCCGTTTCGTCCTGATTATCTTTATGTCGACCATCTTGACACTGACCACACCCCCTCTGACCCTTGCCGACGGCATCGAAACAGGGCTTAGCCCGTTAAAGAAAATAAAAGTCCCCGTCCACGAACTCGGCCTCATGCTGTCGATTTCCCTTCGCTTTATACCCACCCTGATGGACGACACCACCATGATTATGAACGCCCAGCGCGCCCGCGGCATGGACTTCGGCGAAGGCAACCTCATCCAGAAAATCCGCTCCGTCATCCCGATATTAATCCCGCTCTTCGTCTCGAGCTTCCGCCGGGCCGATGACCTGGCAACCGCCATGGAAGCCCGCGGCTATCAAGGCGGCGACGGCCGTACGAAGTATCGCGTGCTGAAATGGCGTAAAAATGATACAATATTGCTAGTAAGCCTTGTGCTTTTAGGAGCTTTACTCGTTGTTTGGGGGAAATACAGATGATAACAGACATGACGGTCATGCTTTACGTCGAAAATGTGGCTGTCTCTAGCCGATTTTGGCAGCAAATTGATTTCAAGGAAGTATTTCGGCAAGATTTAGGAGATGGACACGAAACGGTACTTTTGGTGTATAGTGAAACAGGTGCCGGCATTCAGCTTTATGACAGGGAGTTTATCCGCCAGTCACAGCCGGAGCTGCTTGACAGCAAGCCAAACCTGCTTTTCTCAGCTGATTACATTGATGATATTTATACAAAATTAGCAGCCATTGATGCACACTTCAGTGAAATAGCCCCGTACGGCGACCAGAATTATTTCACTTTTCTTGACCCTGACAATAACCGCTTCACTATGATTGGTGAACTGGTTGACCGGCCGGCAACTGCTGAGGATTTGGCCGAATTTGACCGCAACATGCACAATCTGCTGCCTCTGAGCTTTGAAGAGCTCGAAAATATGACGCGGCCGAATTTTATCTTCTTCGGCAGAAAGACCTGCCCATGGTGCCGTCGCATGGCCAGAAACTTCAGTAAACTGAAAGTCCGCATGTATTGGGTAGACACAGAGGGCACCGATGCGAACCATCCAGTGCGGCAGCGCTACAATGTCAGAACAGTCCCGACGCTGATTAAACGTGCCTCCAATGGCATGTATGTCACATTTGACGAAAAAAAACAAAGCTTCTCGAATTTCATCAATGGTAATAAATAAAAAATCAAAAGTTAAATATTTGTGCAATCAGAAGAACTCATTCAAAATGACGTCCTCGTGCAAATATTAAAGGAGAAAAAAATGATAAATGGAATGATTTTGGTGCTTTACGTAAAAAATGTCAACCGTTCGGCAAATTTCTGGATAGCACTAGGCTTTGAAGAGCTGCAGCGCATCACAATCGGGGATAGTCAGAGTATTATCCTGTCAAACGTTGATTTCGGCGATGTGACAATTCAGCTCTATGAAATTGATTTCGTCACCAGAAATTCACCAGAAGCTTCTACTGTAAATCCGAATTTAATTTTTTCTGTCGAAGACATTGATGAAGCCTATGAACTGGTGGAGAAAGAAACCAAAAAAGTCAGCCCGATTGTACCGATTGGTGAAGATTATTCGTTTAGCTTCTATGATTTGGAAGGCTTGCAGTATGCAGTGCGGGGGCCGCGTATTGACCCAGGCTTGACAGATGAAGTCATTGCCGATTATTTCCGCAATTTGAGCGGCGCAAAACTGATTAACGTGCGCGATTTAGATTTCCTGCCGGATAAAGCCATCGTCTTTTTCGGACGACTTAGCAGCCGTGACTGCCGTGATTTCACAGATAAACTGTCAGGTATTCGTAATAATCTTTACTATATTGACCTTGAAAATAAATCTTTGTCATCAGATTTGCAGCTTGTCTGCCGAAAGTATAACATTGAAGATGGTCCAATCTTACTTCGCCACGCAGAGAACGGCAGCTATTACAAGGTTGAAGACGGAGAATCCATCTGACAAAATGATATGGACAGTACAATAAAAAGTAAGCACCACTTGCTTTTTATTTTTCGAGAAATTATCTGTAAATATTAGGGACATCTGCCAAAGAGTATGATATAATTGAATAAAATGAAAAAAGAATTTCAGAAACTTCCTAGTCTCCGCGATATTGAGAAAAATATTCTGATGAGTCCGAATCCTTTTGACAGGCCGGAAATTCAGGATTTTTTGGCCGAGCTAAACGCCAATCAGAATCAGAATGCAGAATACGCTGAAGTCTTATCTGAGCTGAACAAGTTGTCAGAGAAAATTTCGTCGCTTCGTAAAAAGGCAGGTGAATTGCGGATTCAGCTCCGTGAAATTTACGAACTGAGTGCGGCACAAGTGAGCCCAGTAAAAGAAAATAATCAGCTCTACGAACAACTCACCGCTGAAATAAATGCGCTTGAAGCAGAATTAAAAAGAACACCGGAAGACGGTGACAAGGCAGATGAGATTATTCGTCAGGCATTACAGCTTTTGATAAAAGGAAAAAGCTACAAACGCTCAAGAATTGATGCCGACAGCTATAAAAATATGCAAATCTATCGAAAGTCCGGGACAGAGTATGTGTATATGAGGATAAAGGGCGAATACGAACGCTTATGCAACAGCTCCAACAGTGTAATTGACGCCTCAGAAGACATCTTGCAGGAATCTCGTTTAGCTTTCATCAAAAAGCAAGGCTTACGACTGGAAGATTTCCCTGATTTGCTCGTTGACCCTAGTGAGCGAAAACACATTGTAAAACTTGAGAACAAACTGGAATTCGGCACAGATTCAGAGATAGAGGCAGTGGCTCCCTATAACAAGATGCCGCTCGAAAAATTTATTGAAGAAATAAAAAATGAAGAGATAAAACCGGAAGCTCCGTCAGTAAAAGCGACTGCAGAAAATACAGCTCAGCCGAAAGTTAAGAGCAGAAAAGAAGTTCCCGAAGCCCCTGTTGATTTAACTCAGTCCTACGCGCACGAGCCGAAAAATGAGATAAAGCCGGAAATTCCCAAAGCTCCTGTGGACATGACCAAAGTTCGTGCGAAAGAAGTAAAACCTTCTGAGCAGAAGAATTTCCAGCAGGATTTCCTGCTCACAACAATTCCAAAACAGAATTTGCGCACTAAAAGTTCTAAAAAGCGGTCTCGTAAATGAGCCGCTTTCTATTTGACTGAAGATTTTTCTTCCAAATCGGCACAAAAACTTGCAAAAAACGTGATTTTCTGCTATACTAAACTCTCGTGAGTAAAAATACCTCACTTCCTGGCGGCAAGACCGTCAGGCATTAGACCAAAAGGAGGAAGTCAACAATGACTAAATACGAATTGCTTTATATTATTCGTCCAAACATTGATGATGCCGCAAAAGCTGCTCTGGTTGAGCGTTTTGATGGAGTTTTGACTGAAAACGGTGCGACAATCGTTGAGTCTAAAACTTGGGAGAAGCGTCGCCTTGCCTATGAGATTCAGGATTTTAAAGAGGGTATCTACCAAATCGTAAATCTTGAAGCTGAACCTGACTCTGCTGCACTTAGCGAGTTTGACCGTCTGGCAAAAATCAGTCCAGATATCTTGCGTCACATGTTTGTAATCGTCGAAGAGTTTGTTGCGCCGAAGGCTGCTAAAGCTGGGCGTAATTCAAAAGCGGCTGAGGCTGAAGTTGTTGAAGAAGCGCCTGTTTCTGAAGCGGCAGAAGCACCAACTGTTGAAGCTGAATAAGGTTTCAAGCCACCAAAGGAGCTGAAAGCTATTGAATAAAAGCTTTCGAAGAAAGGTGTCATAAAACATGATCAATAATGTAACATTGGTTGGTCGTCTGACAAAAGACCCGGAACTTCGTTATACTGGTCAGAATACTGCTGTTGCAACCTTTACAATTGCTGTGAATCGCCGTTTTAAAAATGCGGCCGGCGAGCGTGAGGCGGATTTCATCAACTGCGTTATTTGGCGCCAATCTGCGGAGAATCTGGCGAATTGGGCAAAAAAGGGTGCTTTGATTGGTGTGGTCGGTTCTATCCAGACACGGAATTATGAAAACCAGCAGGGACAGCGCGTTTACGTGACTGAAGTGGTGGTTGATAATTTCCAGATGCTGGAAAGCCGGGCAACACGTGAAAGTATGGGCACTGGCGGCGGAAGTTATTCTGCACCTGCCGGCGGTTCATACAATAACAACAGCAACAATCATCCTGCTCCAATGAAGACTCAGTCGAATACTGTTCCTGATTTCGGGCGCGACGTTGACCCGTTCAGCGGCGGCAATCCGATTGATATCAGCGACGATGATCTTCCATTCTAATTAAGAAGCGGAAGAATAATATAAAGAAAGGAAACATTGGTGCTGCTGAGGCGGTGCCGATGGGTGTTCATTCTTTGAAATAAGAATGAAAGCCGGGAATACTAATATGGCTTATGATAACAAACGCCGCGGCGGTTTTAAGCGTCGTAAAAAAGTTGACTACATTGCAGCCAACAAAATTGAATATGTCGACTACAAAGACACAGAATTGCTTTCACGCTTTATCTCAGAGCGCGGAAAAATCTTGCCGCGTCGTGTGACAGGAACTTCTGCCAAGAATCAGCGTAAAGTGGTGACTGCCATCAAGCGCGCACGCATAATGGCTTTACTGCCGTTTGTAGCTGACCAGGATAATTAAGCTCAGAATAGGCTAATTATCGCACTGAAATTGCTAACACTAACAAAAATAACTCTTCGGGGTTATTTTTTTACACCTATAAAATCAATCTCCGGCAATTTTTCAAACAAAAAAGCTTCTAATGATTAGAAACTAACTGAGTTCAACAGGCCTGACGCTATGAAATTAGATAAATTCTGAACCTGCCTTACGGCAGAACTACAATTTCCTAAATTTCTACGCGTCAAAACGGGCGTGGTTCACATCTTAATTACATCATTTCGTCTGCGGTGATTATGGTTTCGCGGCCCATGTTGTCGACGGCGTGAAAGAGGCGCGGCCAGTCCGGATTGAAGCTGAAGCTGGTGTCGAAGACGGCTGAGAATTCTGGCATGTCATCTTGTGTGAAGCGGATTGACAGGTCGGCTTTGTTGTCGAGGAGCTCGAAATTGAGGACGTTAGAGAGGGTAATTGTGCCTTTTAGGTTGTTGTCGATGAGGTACCAGAAAAAGTCGATAAGGGGTCCGGGAAGACTTTGCACTGTGTTGAAACTGGCGTAGCGGCGCCTTGTACTTGAAAATGCCATATTTTTTCGACCTTTCTTTTAAGTTGATACTATGATAAAACAAAATTTGAAAAAGTTCAAGGAAAGACCATTATTTTTGATTAGGGAAGCCGGGTTTTCTGGATGACTTGGCGAATGCTGGCGAGGGCTTCGTTGGTCTGGTTTTTCATTTTGGCGCCGTAAATCATGAAGAGGCTGTCGAGCAGGCTGATTTGCGAGACGGTGCTGGCGACGGCTTCGGGGCGGTAAGAGGTTTCTTCGGCGACTGAGATGAGGGCGACGTCGACCTGGTCGGCAAAGGGGGAGCCGGCGAAGCTGGTAATGCCGATGACGGGGACTTTCCGCTCGTTGAGGATTTCTACCAGACGCAGGATGTCCCGGTTTTTACCGGTATGGGAAATGACGATTGCACAATCTTTTTTCGTCATTTTGGCGGCAATCATCTGCTGGTAGTGGAAATCCTGGTGGTAGAGCGCTATCAGTGGAGTTTTCAGGAAGCGGTGGTAGGCAATCAGAGCGAGGGCATTGGATTCGCCGAGGCCGAAGAAGGCGCATTTTCGGGCGGCGAGCAGGAGGTCAACGGATTTCTGGAGCGACTCTTCGCTGGCGATGGATTCGGTGGCCTTGAGGGAAGCGATGTTGGCGCTGAAATTCTTCACCAGCATGTCGTAATAGCTGTCGCTGTCCTTTATTTCACGGAAAAAATCGTCGGTTTTGACGGCGGTTGAGTTTGACAAATCAAATTTCAGGTCCTGATAGGAGTCGTAGCCGATTTTTTTGGCGAATCTGGAAATGGTTGCGGTGGAAATGCCGGTTAAACTTGATAATTCTTGGATTGAAAGTTTTCCGGCGTTTTCAGAGTTTTCGAGCAGAAAATCGGCGAGCTGGCTGTCGGATTTGCTGAGTTTGTCGTTGTAGCTTATTATTCTGGAGCTTAATGAAGTGGCCATTTTCATATTATAGCATAAAATGCTGTAAAAAAATTTCATTTGTGAAGACTTTTGTAAAATATTTTCATATTTCCTATTGACAAAAGAAAAATATTTTCGTACAATGTAAATGTAAGCGATAACAGGAAAATCGGGCAAAGCTCGAGAAAGGAGAGAAAGATGAAATTTGCGATGATTGGTCTGGGAAAAATGGGACTGAATCTGGTAGAGAATGCGGTAGACCACGGCAATGAAGTGGTCGTGTTTGACATTAATCCTCAGGCTGTACAAAAAGCCGCGGCCTATTCCGCCTCAATGGTAACGGACTCAGCAGACATTGATGATTTGCTGGCAAAGCTGCCGAAGCCGAGAGTTGTCTGGCTGATGCTTCCGGCCGGAGAAATAACGGATGAGATGATTAGCCAACTGTCTGAGAAGCTGGAGCCGGGCGACATTCTGATTGACGGCGGAAATTCTAATTATAAGGAAAATCTTCGTCAGAATGAGATTCTGGCCGCGCGAGGCATCAAGTTCTTCGACGCGGGAACTTCCGGCGGCATGGAGGGTGCGAGAGAGGCAGGGAACTTCATGGTCGGCGGAAATGATGCAGAGAGCTGGCAGACGATTGAACCGCTGTTTAAAGGACTATCTGAGAACGGTGCTTATCTCTATACCGGGCCGATTGGCTCAGGCCACTATCTGAAAATGATTCACAACGGCATTGAATACGGCATGATGCAGGCCATTGCGGAAGGCTTTGAAATTCTGGAAGCTTCTGAATACGACTATGACTATGAAGCCGTCGCGAAGCTCTGGAATCACGGCTCGGTAGTGCGCTCCTGGCTGATGGAACTGGCTGAGGAAGCCTTCAAAAAGGACCCGAAGCTTGAGACAATTTCCGGACATATGTATGCTTCCGGCGAGGGAAAATGGGCAGTGGAAGAAGCGTTAGAGTACAATGTTCCTGCACCTGTCACTGCACTTTCACTGATGATGCGCAACCGCTCCATGCAGAATGATACATTCACGGGAAAAGTTGTCGCGGCTCTGCGCAACGGTTTCGGCGGCCACGCTGTCGATTCAGCAGAGAAATAAATATTTAGGATAGAACGCATGTGCAAGCTGATGGAAGCCGAGCGCTTGCGCGAACGCTATTAAAGGAGAAAATTTATGACACTCACAGTAGTTCAAGCCCTGCTCATTGCCATATGGGTGGCGCTTGTCGAGTCGCGTATTCTGGGTTATGCAACCCTGATGCTGCGATTCAGCCCGTTAATGACGGGATTTGTTGTTGGTCTGGTGACAGGCCATATCGCGGAAGCGATGGTTGTCACGGCCACGATTCAGCTGATTTATATGGGAACGGTCGCGCCTGGCGGGACGCTGCCTGCTGAGCCGTCAATTGCGGCGGCCATTGCGGTCTCGGTCGCGATTATCGGCGACCTGAAGCCGGAGGCGGCGGTTGCTATCGCGGTTCCGGTCGGTTTGCTGGGAAGCTATCTTTATCAGTTCCGTTTCTTTCTCAACACTTTCTTTACAAGGCAAATGGACAGATTTGCTCGTGAAGCCAATGACAAGGGGCTTGTTCTGAGTATAATGGTCATCCCGGCCGTTATCTCATTCTTACTCTTTGTGCCGATGCTCTTTATCGCACTTTATTACGGAGCACCGGTTATTTCCGACGTCATCAACAACCTCTCAAACGGTCCGCTGATTCATGTCCTGACAGTTGTCGGGGGAGGACTTGCTGCGCTTGGTATTGCTGTCATCATGCATGTCATCGGCAAGAAGAGCCTATTGGTATATTTCTTCCTAGCCTATTTCGTCAGCGTGTCTCTGGCCAGCCTGAAAATTAACACGGTGACTTATGCGATTATCGGTGTGGTTCTGGCGGTTCTGTACACCCAATTTATGAGAAAGGAAGACTAGGAAAATGACTGAAGAAAATGTAAATTCTGCTGAAGTTCCAGAACTTTCAACAAAAATCGAAGACTATATGGACGAAGAAGGCATGATTCATGCAGATGTCTCCGTCATGACAAAACCGGAAAACAAACCTGAGGCCATTACCAATAAAGACCTGATGAAGTCCTGGTTCCGCTGGTGGTGGGCCAATGAAGTGCCGCATACCTTTGACCGCATGCTTGCGCCGTCTTTCCTTTTCGGCATGATGCCGTCTTTGAAGAAGCTTTATAAAGACAAGATTATGCGCGGCGAGGCTTATCAGCGCCACCTGATGTTCTTCAATACGCAGGCAGTCTGGGGCGGCGGAACGCTGACCGGTATGTCGATTTCGCTTGAAGAAAGCCGTGCCAAGGCTTTGGCAGAGGGCGACACCGAGGGTGCAATTGACCCGACCTTGATTTCAAATACGAAAGTCGGACTGATGGGCCCGCTGGCTGGAATCGGCGATGCGATTGACTCCGGGACGATTCAGTATATTTTCATCGCGATTTTTCTGCCTTATGCGAGGCAGGGAAATGCGCTCGGAGCTTTGCTTCCCTTCATCTTCTTTGCGACAGCGACCTTTATTTACGGCTACTTTTTCACAAAGATGGGCTATTCGCTGGGACGTAATGCCGCCAAGGAGATTATGACAGGTGAGCGTACAAAGACGATTATCAACGCACTAGGCGTTCTGGGCCTGTTCATGATGGGCGTGATGGCCTCCAGCTATGTCACGATTAGTTCGGGACTCAAGTTCAGTATCAGCGGCAAAGCTTTCGTCATTCAGGACATATTAAATAGCATACTTCCGGGAATGCTGCCGCTGATTGCGATTATGGCACTTTACTTCTACTTTGACCGCAAAGGCCTGAAAATCATGCGCGGCCTGATTTACCTGACCATTGCGCTGATTGTACTGGCCGTTGTCGGTATTCTGTAGGATTTTGGGGAAAACGCTAGCGCTTGGCTTGCGCAGTTCATGAAAGGAATGTTAAAAAATGGAAAATCGTGCTATACTTATAATTACACATGGCATGTTTGGCGTGGAACTCGTGAAAAGCGCTGAGATGATTATGGGACCTCAAGAAGATGTGACCGCGCTGTCATTGAATCCTGGAGAATCCGTGGAATCGCTGCGCAATGAAGCGATTGCCGCCGTCGAGAACTATCAGAACGAAGGCAGAAAAGTTTATGTCCTATGTGACCTGCTGGGCGGCAGCCCGTCAAATGTCGCACTCTATCTTTTGTCCAAAGGTGTTGAAAAAATCTTCACCGGCGTCAATATGCCCATGCTCATTGAGATGCTGACCTTCTATAAAACAATGGAAGACAGTGATGAATTACTGAAAACTGTCCAAAATACTTCGAATGAAGGAATCCAGCTCTTAGACATTAATTTCCTAAAAGGAGGAATATGATTTAAAAATGGGAAAAATTAACTTATTGCGCGTGGACGACCGTCTGATTCATGGACAAGTCATGACAAAGTGGTCAAAAGGAATGGGAACAAATGCCATTTATGTGGTGGATAATGACACTGCGGCTGATGATTTCATGAAAGATATTTATATTTCGACAAATTCGTCTGCAGGTCTGAAGATTGCCGTTTACAGCACGACCGAGGTAGTGGATGAATGGAACAAGAATCAGTTCGGCTCGGACAATGCGATTCTGCTGTTCAAGTCAATCAAAGCGGCCAAAGAAGTCATTGAGAACGGCATACCGGCAGAAAGTTTGAACATCGGCGGCATTGCCAAAAAGCCGAGCGCAACTTTCGTCATCAGCACCGTCGGCCTTACGAAAGAAGACGGCGAGCTTTTGAAGCAGCTGAATGAAGAAAAGCACATCGACATCTATTTCCAGATTGTGCCAGACACAAAGAAAGTATCACTGGACGAAGCATTGAAGGCTTTGTAGTGACAAGCCGTCCTGCGGGGCGGCTCTTTCTTTGACCATTCACTGATTTTCCTGTGTTAAGATACAGACTGTCCAAAAAAATTGTCGTATTTTGAGGTGAAACGAGACAAAACTGGGTAAATTGTATTTGTCATTAAGCCGAGCGCATTTTGCGAACGTTATGCAAAGGAAAAAATTATGGAATATAAAATTGCAATTGTGAATTCAAGCAGTTTTGGGCGTGTGTTTCCGAAACATCTTGAAGCACTGAAAAAACTGGGTGAAGTTGAAAATTTTCGTGTGGCAAATGACATCAGCGGCCGAGATTTAGCTGAAAAGCTAAATGGCTATAATATGATTATCGCCAGTGTTACGCCTTATTTCACGAAAGAGTTTTTCGACAATAAAGACGATTTGTTCATTATTTCACGCCATGGGATAGGCTACAATAATATTGACCTTGAGGCTGCAGAGGCGCATGGGACTTATGTGTCCATCGTTCCGCCGCTTATTGAGCGCGATGCAGTGGCTGAAAACGCGGCGGCAAACCTGATGGCGCTGGTGCGTCAGACGCGGCTGTCGGCAGAGGCTGCGGCGGATAATCGCTGGGCTGAGCGGGCCAGTTTCATGGGCTGCAACCTGACCGGCAAGACTTTCGGCGTCATCGGCTGCGGCAATATCGGCAGCCGGGTGGCGGAAATCTTCAAGTACGGCTTCAATGGTCGCGTGCTGGTGGCCGACCCCAAGCCTGAGCAGCAGAAATGGGCGGCAGAGCACCAGATGGAAGTGGTGTCGCTTGCGACTTTACTTCAGGAGTCAGACTTTATTTCTTTGAATTGTACGTTAAATGAGACCAGCGAAAAAATAATCAGCCGAGAAAGCCTGAAGCTCGTGAAAAATGGGCTTTATCTGACGAATACAGCCCGCGGCGCGCTGATTGACGAGGCTGCGCTGCTTGAGGCTCTGGAAGAGGGACGTGTCGCGGGGCTCGCTACTGACGTAATGCTTTCTGAACCGGCAGACTTTTCCCACCCTTACTTTAAAAACCCGAAGATTCTGGTGACGCCGCATACTTCGGCGTATACGTATGAGTGTCTGGAGGGGATGGGCGAGAAGTGTGTCGCTGATTTGACGAGGGTTGTGAACGGTGAGAAACCGGAGGAGTTGGTGTATGGCAAGGCTTGAACTTTTGATTTTTGATATGGACGGCTTGATGTTTGACACGGGTCGGCTGGCTTACCGCGCCTATCTTGAGTCGGCGCGCAAAAATGATTTTGAGGTGACGCCGGATGTTTACTATTATTTGACGGGGCGCACGGAGCGCTCGATTATTCAGGGGATGCACGAGATTTATGGGTCTGCGGCGCCTGTTGAGCTCTGGCGCGCGGATATTGTCGCGGCTAAGAATGAGATTTTGGCGCGTGAGGGGCGCGTTTATAAGAAGAAGGGGCTGTTGAAGCTCATCGCGGCCGCTCAGACGGCGGGGCTGGAGCTTGCGCTGGCTTCGTCGACGGCGCGGAATAAGATTCTTGAGTATTTGGCGATGGAGAAAATGTCGGGTGTGATGAATTTTATTGTTTCTGCGGAGGATATGAGGCGGGGGAAACCTGCGCCGGATGTGTTTTTAGCCGCTGCGAGGCTTGCAGAGGTTCCCGAGTCTCGTTGCCTGGTGTTTGAGGATTCGGCGGTGGGTATTGCGGCCGCTCGCTCTGCTGGGATTCGCTCGGTCTGGGTTGAGGATGATATTCGTGATTTGGCTGGTTTGGACGGGAAATGGCGTTTGCTGAATGAGGATTTGCTGGGTCAGGCGCGGAGCGCCGTTGTTTCGGACTTCAAATTTGACGATTTGGGGCAGGCGGCGGACTTTTTGACGGAAAAGGATTTTAAGATTTGATGAATGAGAATTATTTGGTTTATCCGGACAGGGTGCGGGGCGGGCTTGCGGTTGGGGCTGAGGTTCTGGTGCTTGCCGGGCTGTTGAGTGTGCTGTTTTTCAAGCGGCCGCCGCTTTTTCTGGCGATTGTCATCGTGCTGCTCTTGCTGCTGTTTTTGCTGATGACTTTCAGCGAGCTGAGGAAGTTTCTGCGGCATGAGGTGATGTATGAGATTTCTGAAGCCGGCATTCGGGATTTGACGAACCCGGCGCATGTGATTGATTTGGCTTGGTCGGAGGTCATGAAGCTTGAGGAGGTGTCGAATAATTCTTCGCTGCAGATTGGGATTTTTGCGAGTCAGGATATGAATAATCATGCAGAATTGGCACAAAATATGCGCGTGAATATGATGAAAAACGGAAATCATGTGTTTTATAATATCATGATTGACGGGTTTCAGTTTCGGAAGAAGAAGTTTCAGAGAATTTGGGCGGAGCTGAGGAGGCATGCGCTGGCGGGGAATCCTGAAGTGGTGATTGTTGACTATGTGGACCCTATTTTGAAAAAGAAGAGGAAGTAACTGATTCTGATAAAGGCAGCATAAATGTGTATGCTGCTTTTTGTCAGGAATAAAAAAACCTGCGAATGCCGCAGGAAAAATTATTGTTCAGCTTTCAAGAAGTCTAGAATCATGTTCTTGAGCTTTTGTCGCGTTGTCTTGTCAATCTTGTAACCTTCGTAGTTGTCGGCCTGCTCGATTAACTGCTCCAAATCAGTGGATTCCGGCTTATAAAAGGTGTCAAGTTCGGATTTTTCAATACCAAAATAATCCGCCATCTTCTGGACCACGCCGTGCGAAGGCAGTGTGCGGAGTTTGAGATAGTCGGTCAAAGTCGACGGGGCAATTCCAATTTTCTTGGCGAAATCCTGCTGGGTAATCTGCTGCTTATGCAGGTTGGCTAAAATGTTTTCAGCCAGAATTGCATTGTGTTCTTTTCTATCCATGGGTTGATTGTATCATAACTGTATGCAAATTTAAACTTATTTGTACTGGTTTAAGTACAAGTGTTTTGAAACTGTCGAATTTCTTGTAGATTTTGCAGATTCAGATTAACCCCTAGCGACACACGCTTGAGACGACTTTGATGAATTTTGTACTATTTGCGTTTCTTGTAAAGAAGAAAGAAGAGACTGAGACGTCCTAGTTTCGAATTTAATAAAAATTGACAACAAAGAGAAAAAGTCGTAAAATTTAATATATAGACTGTGTAAGCGTTTTACTGGGATTGATTAAAAACTTGGTGAACTCGGGAAATAATACTGAAGGAAAGAAGGTAATTCAATGAATGAATTAAAAGTCGAGCTGACACAGATTACTCCGCTTATTCATTTTCAAGTGCATCAGGACGGAGCGACTGATGCGACTTTGCGTGCAAGCGAGGTAAAGCCGAAGCTGGATAAATTTCTGCAAACCTATTCCTGCTCCAAAGGCGAAATTCAAGAATGTTGGTGCTTACCAAAGGTTAAAGACAAAAAGTATCGGGCACTTGATTATAAGATGCAGATTATGGGGAAGGGGGAAGCTGGTAAACCTCATAAAAGTTTTTTCGCAAATATGGGGAAAGATAGTAAAAAGATTAAACAAGTAGGATATGAAGATGGGGTTGATATCAAAATAATTTCAAAGCATGAAGAATTGTTAAGTTTAATTCAAAAACACCTTGCCTTGTTTTTTGTCATACATAATTTTGGAGCACGCGGAAGTAAAGGATTTGGTTCATTTGTTGTAGATAAAATTAATGGTGAAGTACAAAATGTTTCAGTTCAAGAGATATCAGATTCTGGATTCTTTAGCTATATGTTTTCGATGAAAGTTCCAACTAACACGATATTAGATGAAATTTACAACATTGCCGATGAGTTGAAAACAAAGTCTAACAAAAGGGAAATATGAGGGTTTTTTAGTCAGAAAATATGAAGAAACAAAATACAAAACAGACTTGGAGTTAGTACATAAAACATCTCACTATGACGCTCAAAATACAAAATTTTATCGAGCACTGCTTGGCCTTGCAGATAATTATAACGAAAATAAAATGCCAGTGGAGGGCGTTGAGCGAGATCCAGACGATAAAAATCTCGCTTTTAATAAAAGAAAACCTAAAATCCAGCGCTTTCAGCATCCAATTTTATTTAAGCCAGTTAAAGGCGAAATACTTATCCTTTTCAACGATTTGCCGAGTGAAATGTATAATCAAGAATTTACTATTGGAGAAAAACATATTTTCACACCTAAGAAAGAAGATTTTAATCTGGCAATTTTTTTCGAAAGTTTCGTTAAAGCGAAATATGAAAATAAAATACTAGCAATTGGAAGGACTGAGGAGAATATCAAATCTTTTAAAGCAAATAATCTGCGAAATAAAATTTAAATCCTTGATGGTGAGTTGAAAGAATTGGCACAAAAGGTTGAAGAAAAAGAACTTGTGCTCAGACAGAAAGAAGAAAAGACAAGGTTAGAAAGAGATTCCAAAGAGGGTGTGAGTAGAAAGACTAGAAATTCGGAAAGAAAGAAGATTGAAAAGGCTCAGAGAGAAATGAAATATAAGTTTTCAAAACTTGAAAGAGATATTTTAAACTTGAAAAACGAGCAAACTGATATTCGGAAAATGATTCAGGAAAGAAGCAATGAACGAGAAGAAATTTCAAAAGAATTGAAGCGCATAGAGATTTGATTAACAAAGAGCGACTTTATTAAAGCTATCATCATGGGAAGTTACACAGTTTCAGCTTAATTTAAGCTGAAGCTGGCATGACCTCACGTCAAACAAGCTTCAAGTGTGCAAACCGAAGAAGCAGACCAATAAAGGAGTTTGAGACTTTGATAAAAAATGAACAATCACTTTTAGAATCAAAAAAGCTGAAGTGTGCAAAAGACAAAACCAGCCCATGGCAGACGCGGGTCTCCAGTACTAGAGTTCAGTATTACCTCCCCGAATAAAGGGGACGAGAACAGAGCGTTCGGCATTATTCGTGAAACAAGCTTATTGTTCAGTATTACCTCCCCGAATAAAGGGGGACGAGAACATAACCGCAAGCTCACCTTTCGCCCCGAACTCCCGTTCATAAACACCTCCCCGAATGAAGGGGGACGAGAACATAACCGCAAGCTCACCTTTCGCCCCGAACTCCCGTTCATAAACACCTCCCCGAATAAAGGGGACTGGAATCATTTTCCAATACCAAAAAGCGAATACAACACAAAGGCGCCATCCCAGAATTCTCAGGAAGCCTGCGCCGCCACATCTACCGCCAGGCCCAGAAACTCGCCAAAGCCGTCTACACCGAGAATCCCGAAGAATACGAGGGCTTACGATGGCGTTGACACTAAGAGTCGTTTTAATGTATGACATCGTGACAAGCAAGCGCCGCGCGGCTCGTGGCCCTCTTACAGACAGCAAGCCTGCGGATGCAAAAAAGCGTCTTCACCGGAGAAATGGAAGAAGACACTCTCACAGAACTCATCACACAAGCCAAAGAAATCATCAATCTAGAGACAGATTCACTCGTTGTTCTGCGCCTGTGCAGTGACTGCTGGGACAAAGCAGAAGAGTACGGACAACACGCAATCCCTGATGAAAACTATTGCTTTGCAATATTTTGAGTAGAAGAAACGACCTGACAAAATTGACAATTTAATGAAAGGTGGTAAACTAATGTTAGTGGTCAATACAGAAACAATGACAAACCAATCCAAAAAGACAGGGCGGAAGAAAATTTCAGTTTAATTTAAGCTGAAGCTGGCATGGAATTATGTAAAACAGGCTTCATGTGTGCAAGCTGTAGAAGCAGATATATGAAGGAGTTTAAGACTTTGTTGAAAAATGAAGGAGGACATTTAGAGCCGAAAAAGCTGAAGTGTGCAAAAGGCAAATCTAGCCCATGGTGGACGCGGGTCTCCAAGGCTGGTGTTCAGTATTACCTCCCCGTGTGAAGGGGACGAGAACGGAATGAATTTCGTCAGAGCTCCAACTAGATGACGTGTTCTGTAATACCTCCCCGAGTGAAGGGGACGAGAACAAACCTGAAAGAGTTGCTTTTGCAGTCACATATATTCTGTTCTGTAATACCTCCCCGAGTGAAGGGGACGAGAACTCATAAAAACGTTTTCCGTTTCCGGAAATAGTGTTCTGTAATACCTCCCCGAGTGAAGGGGACGAGAACGAGTTTTAACACCTACCTGGTTTGCAAATCGACCAACAGTTCAGTATTACCTCCCCGCGTGAAGGGGACGAGAACTTTTTTGTGACATGTGAGTAAATTGATAATGTTGTATTGTTCAGTATTCCCTCCCCGAATGAAGGAGACAGATTTCAGCTGTTTCACAGAAAATTGCACGTTCCCCTGCTTTTCACAAAAGCAAGCTTAAGACGCAAAAAAAGTGCCTTCCTCAAAAGTAGAGGAAGACACTTTGTATATATTGCTATTGACTAGAGAGAAACCGCGCTTAAAAAAGTAACTGCTCAGGCAAGAATGTTTTGACTGTGCAAAGGATGAGCGTTGAGCTTATCTACAAATAAAAAATCTGCTCAATTTTGAGCAGACATAAGTAGTCAAAGCCATATGATTTTGACCGATGAAAAGATAAAAATCCCTCTAAAAACTGTGTTTAGAGAGATTTTTATCTTTTTAGCACTCCATAGAGTGAGACTTATTTAAATTTAGCTTCTTGCCTCTGCTCTGGACAGAGCGAAACGCTGACGTAAGTTTTTCCGGTGACGCACAAAAGCAGCCGTTTCACGAATCTCAAAGCTCATTCATAATCCTCGCGCCATCTTTGTCGTTCTGCACGGCTGACGGGTGCTGAATCATCGGGAATCACTCCGTTAATCTTTTGATTTTCAGCCTCAAGCATCTTATAAAAATCCTCTTGATAGCGCGGTTTTGTCACCACAACATCAAAGGGCACGCCCTGCAAACAGCCTTTTTGACAAATAAAGTCAAAAGACCAGTGCTCGTGAGACCGAGGTCCTTTGCCAGCTGATTAAATTCAGCCTTGAGTGTTTCATCAAGCTTAAAGTTCATCGTTGGAGCAGTCATTTGTCACCTCCTGTATATCTATAAGGTTATTATAGCGTTAAAAATCATTAATATCAGTTAAATTCCTGCGTTTTCTAAAACAGAATCCCCTAATTTTCTGTACTTTGACATAATGGCCAAACTCCTGTAAAATAAAGGAAAAACGGGAAGATAAAGAGAACAGAAAATGGCAGAAAAAAAAGAATGGTTTGAAGATTTCAGACGCATCAACGGCCGTGCGCCGACGCTGGATGAGTATGCGGCGGCGGACAATGCGGGGGAATTTAATCCGGAAGATAATAAAGCAGCGGTCTCACATTTTTCTCGGAAGGGAAAAATTGGACTGGTAATCGGCGGAGTTGCAGCGCTGCTTGTGCTAATCAGCTTTGGCACTTATTTTGTTTTGAAAAATAATAATAATTCGGCCGCAAAAAGTTATGAGACTTCTCAGAGCGCATTTGATGCGCTAAAAGGTACGAGTTGGGAAAATAGTTCGGATGTGCGTTTTGCAAGTGGAGCGGTTTTTAAAATCAGCTGGGATGATGCTGGCGTGATTAGTGTGACAATGCCGAAGGACGAGCATAATTCTGATGTAAACCGGGCTTCTTCTTATACGAATTTTTCATATAGGCAGTTGAGTGAGACCAAAATAGTTATGAGTTATTATCAAAAAAATAAACAGCTTGTCTTGAATTATCCGCTGTTTGTTGATGGTGTCGGCGGGGCGGTAGGCTCTACACAGCCGGTGGGGGATGTTGAATATCAGGTGACTTTCAAACTGGACGCGGACTTGAATAGTATGACATTGACGAATCAGAGGCAGCGGTATTTCATGACAAATACTAATGGTGCTGATTTGGGTGAAAATGTGAGGAAGCTGAAGCTTGACACCTGGTCGCCTTGGCGGACGGTTTTCGATGTCAATAAAGTTTTTTATCGCCTGGAAAAAGTGGTTTAATTTTGTAATTTTTCTAAAAATATATGTTATGATATGTGAAGAAAAAGCTTTAAATTTCCAGCGTCTGTATGAATTTAGGGGTTAGGAGTCAGGATGGAAGCATCGGAATGGATGAAAGCCTTCAAGCAAAAATTCGGGCGTAAACCAGAGTTCGAAGAGTTTTTGAAGGCGAAAAGCAATGGGTTCGAGGATGAGCCTGGTAATACAGGAAACGTTGAAGTCGCTGAGGATACTGCGGTCGAAAAAGCCGCAGAAGTTTCAGAAGCCACAGAAGATACTGAGGTCACTGAAGCCTCAGAAGTTTCAGAAGTCGCCGAAGCTACAGAAGATGCTGTGGTTGCAGAAACTACAGAAGTTGTAGAAGATATAGATGCCTCTGAAGCCATAGAAGCCTCAGAGGTCACTGAAACCAGCGAAGTTGCCGAAGATACAGAAGTCTCAGAAGCTACAGAAGTCGCAGAAGCTACAGAAGTCGCCGAAGCTTCAGAGGATACTGTGGTCGCAGAAGCATCAGAGGTCACTGAAGCCAGCGAAGTTGCTGAAGATACAGGTGTCTCTGAATCCACGGAATCCACGGCATTTTCCGAAGCCGTTCCAGAAGCGGCAGAGCCTGAAGTTTCATCTGAAGAGACGGTCCCGCAGTCAGAAAGTTCAGGGAAAATCGATTTTTTCCCGAGGCCTCTGAAAGAGCGATGGTTGTCCTATTTTGAGGAGGTCAAAGGCCGGAAACCTACTGAAGATGAGCTCACAGCTGCTGAAGGGGCAAATTTTGACATGGGCGAGCTGGAGGCTGAGGCGGCACAAAATACAGAGTATTTACATGCTGAGAAAGTGCTGGATGAGACGGCAGCTGAAGCCTCGGCTGAAGCTTTTAGCGAAAACTCAAGCGAGATTACAGACGAAAGTCCGGAAGATGTCCAGAAAGCTTCTTCTCAAAAGGCAGTACCCGTGCCTCTGGACAAACCTGTTAAAATGTCGAAGGCCCTGAAAGCGGCAGAGTTCGAGGCGCCGAATTCGAGAAAAGGCCTCAAAATTGCGGCGGTGATTGTTTCGTGCCTTGCTTTTGTGGTTATTGTCGGGCTGATTTTTTTCGGCTTTATCCACTTTTCGCGTGACAATCAGCTGGTAAGTCTGAGGAAGGCGCTTGAGTCAGAGAATGCAGACAAAATTGCCAAGGTTGTTCAGGTAGCCGACCCGAAATTTAAAGTCAGCGCAAAGAGTCTCAAGGCTTTTGTAGACTATCTGTCTAAAAATCCGGCTTATGCTTCTGAGCTGTCTTCGGCGGTCGAAAATGATACGGCGAAGAAGTCGAACTCCGATGTTTATGTGGTGAGAGCCGGCAGTCAGCTGCTGCTTTACCCGAAATATGTGCTCAAAATGAATCTGGTCTACCCGGCAATTACTGCCGAGAGAAGCGGAACGACCGTGACTTTTGACGGTAAAAAGCTGGGAAAAACAACAGCGGATAATCAGACTTTGAAGCCTGGTGCTTATGTGCCCGGCAGTTATGAGCTCAAGGGCGCTTTCACCCTGAATGAGCAGACGCTCAGCAGTTCTCGAGAGATTGATTTGACGCGCTTTAGCCACGACGCTTTCACGCAGAATCTCGCGCTGGAATTCAAAATCACCGCGCCCACTGTTCGCTGCAGCACTTTCCCGGATGCAGACGTCTGGATTGATAATAAAAAAGTCGGACAGCTCACGGACGGCCTCCTTTACCTGCCCGAGATGGCTTATACAAGCGGCATGAAAATCTATCTGAAAAAGAGTTTTCCTTCAAAGACGCTTGAGAGCAACCGCATTGAGCTGGTGGAAGGTTATCCTGATATTACGTTGGACTTTGAAGCGGCCTTCCCTGGCAATGTCTCCGACTACAAAACAGTCATCAACAACTTCCTCTACCAGTACTACAAGACCGAGGCGGGACTCACGCAGAACCCCAAACTCATCAATTTCCTCGAAAAAGGCGCTTCCACGCCGGATTACAGCGACTATATCACGAATCATTTCGCCAAAATCAAGGCGCAGAATGATACTTATAATCATGCAAATACTAATGAGATTAAAGCACAGAAACTGTACAAATTTGACGGTTATTACTACAAATACAATCAGGACGCAGATATTTCGCTGGTCGACATCACAGACAGCGAGCTGGTCTTCAACGTGAATTTCTCCGAAGTCCAGTACTGGAACATGTATTCGTCAGCAACCCCAAATGGCGGCAAGGACGGGGACGGTTATCAGCTCTTCCACTGGACAGAGCGCCAGATTATCATCAATTCGAGTCAGGCCGAAAACCTGCTGAACAGCTCAGCGAATTACGACCCAAACACAGGCTACATCAAGATTCGCAGCTTCGGCAATGCCGCCGGGGATTCCGCTGTCAACAACCCGAACATTAACTGGAATTCTCTCAATTAATTATGCGAAAAGCCGGATATTTATTTATCCAGCTTTTTAAAAATCATAATCTTTTAAGGTGTCGGAAATGTCAGACCAATCAAACCCCTTGCGCGCAAGCGCCTGAGACACCCTTCGCTTCAAGTCATAGCTCTCATAGCGTTTCGACAACCGTGCATAAGCCTTCTCTGCCTCTGCAGAGAGCAGCTCCTGCTCGTTCTCCTCATCTGCCTCTAGCTCAAGATTTTCCAGTGCGTTTGCGGCAGTTTCGTAGGAGAAACCTTTTGCGACGAGCGACTGTGAGATTTTCAGCTTAAGCTGCTTCAGCGGCAGACGGGCAGCTTTGGCTCTGACCTGTTTTTCTGCCAGTTTTTCGGCAGCTTTCAGCTGTTTGTCCATATCAAAGAGCTGCTCGAGCTTCTCAGCAACTAAATTTGCGTCAATGCCTTTCTGCAGCAGTTTTTGTTTTAGCTTGTAAGGCCCATTTTGCCCGCCGGAAATACGAATGTCCAGATAATTTTCGACAAACTTGGCATCATTGACTAGACCGATTTGCTCAAGCTCTGTCAGGATTCTGGGAATATTGTTCTCCGGGATTTCGTGCTCAGCCAGGTACTTTGCGACTTCGCTGCGGGTGCGCATTTTGAAGGAAATGTAGTAAATCGCCAGATTTTTTCCGCGCGAATAGTCCGCAAATTTGATAATCTCCTGAGCCAGCGCCGAATCAACGTCCAGTCCCTTTGACAGCATGAACTTGACAATCGTGTCCTCAGTGACATAAATCTTCTCGAGCAGCTCACCATCATCATCTTCGATATCTTCATCAAATCGAACCAGATAGAGCCGCTTGAGTTTTTTGAGTTCTATGATTTTCGCCATACTTTATTATACGAAAAAAATCGGAAATTGTTTCACTACAATGTAAAAGAGTCTGTCTAACAATCCTGTGTTTCCATAATTTTGACTGCCTTGCGATAGATTTCTTTCGCGATTTGATAATTTTCATCAGATTGTTCAGAAAAATACTCCATCATCACGCCGGAATTGACTTCCAGGACTTTCAGACCTTCGCTGGCGCATTCGGCGATGTCGACTGAGGCAAAGCAGATGTTCAGTGCAGCGGCTGTTTTAAGAGCGAGGTCAGCTAGTTTTTCGTCAGGCTCAATAATAGTCGCTTGCGCGCCGAGCCCTAGGTTGTGTTTCCAGCCTGACTGGATTTTTTTGCGGTAGCAGATTTGGACTTCGCCGTTGAGCACGATGAGGCGGTATTCATTTTCAAAAGAATAATAGGGAGAAACTGCCAGAAAATCGGACTTGGAGAGGATTTTCCCGGCTTCGCTGAAGACTTCTTCGATGCTTGAGGCTCGGACGACATCTTCGCCGCCTGTCGAGTTGTTCGGCTTGAGCACGAGGTCGCCGTTGGCTGAGCGGATTTGGGCTAGACGCGCCTTGTCCATTTCCATGAAGAAGTAGTGGGGAATGGCTGCGATTTCGGCATCTTTCAGACACTCGTAGGTGGCCGATTTGTCATCGCAAAGGCGGCTTGCAGCGGCATTGTTGACGGCAAACTGGTAGCCGCTGACGAATTTCTCGCCGACACGCAAAATCCAGCCATCCGCGAATGACTGGTAGTTCAGGTTTTCTTCAGCTGAAATTTCCTGAAGAATTTTTTCGATTTGTCTCATACCTTATTATAACGTATTCGTTTTCAAAAACTCAGCTTTTTTGTCTGGAAATTTTGGACAGTGTGTCAATCTTCGATTGTTGTGCCTGAAGCTTCCATGTTGATGTACAAGAAACCGGGGATACCAAGCGTGTCGGCGAGTAAGTAGGGCAAATCTATATGCTTCCCGTTGATTTTCAGATAGGACGCCTCGCCTTCGGCTGCCAATTTTGGAAGCTGGCTGTTCCGAACGGCCAGGGAACTGGCTTCCATCTTGATATTCCCGCCCTTTTCCAGCTTCAGACCGTTAAAATTGAGCTGTGAAGCCTCGACATCCTTAAAATTGATAGAATTTACGGACAAATTGTTTGAAGATAAATTTGAAGCAGCCAATTTTCCTGACAGCTCTAACAGCTCCAGGTCATCTACATCGACATTGCTTGCGTCAAGCGAAAGACGAAGTTCTCTGAGCTGCTTTTTGTCCGGCACAGTGATGACGAGGCTCTCATCATTTTTGAAACCAAAAGAGAAAAGCTGTATGCCGATATCGCTTGTCGTTGAAATAATCGCTGCATCCCCTTCTTTTGGACGGGTGACAGTGAGCTCACGACCGATGAGCTGACTCTTGACAGAGAACTCTTTACCGACTTTAATCGAGATTTGGAGGGCGTTCGTATCAATAAAGAGTTTTTTAATGTCTGAACTTAACATTCTTGTCTGAGTCGTGCTTTCATTTTTGACGACCTGAAATCTTCCGTCTTCAAAGCCGATAGAATTTTTAAACCCTCCCATGGCAAAGCCGCCAATGAGCAGAATGGCACCGACAACTGCGAGAACCGCGCCAGTCAGCACTAAATTTCTAGTCCTGAAAAATTTCATGATAAACTTCCTTTCATTCTTGAGCTTTTAGGTCTGACAAGTTTTCTGCCCAGCCACTTGACAAATCGCATGAAAAGGCTGAAAAGCAAGCGGGTAAAGCGCAGAAGAAACGGCGCCAGAATTAGGCCGATGCCAAGCGCTGCCAGGCCGCAGCCCATCGAAACAAAGGAAGTTGCAGGATTTTCCAGCAGCACGAAAGAACCAACAACCGCTGACGCAAGACCAGCCGCAATCAGCGCGAACACGACCACATAAGCGCTGAAAACAATCGCCAGAAAGGCAAGCAGCAAGCAGAAGATTACCGCCGCAGCGCCAATTGCCAGCGGCAGCAGAATCGGCGAGGCAAACAAGCCCAGAACAACCATCCAGACCAGCTGCAAACGATGCTTCGGCTTGGTCTCGCGCAGTCTAGCATCATCCTGATTCAGCAAATAATTCATCCGCAGAAACTGCGCAAACTTCTTCGGCTGGCCGTACTTTGTATAAGCGTCAGCATCCGTCATCCCTGCATCGTAGAAATACTCTTCATAATATTCCAGCAAATCATTGACATCTTCAGCCGGAATCCCTGCAAGATGCTTTCTGACATCATTCAAATAATTATTCATAAATTGCTCCCTCCCAAACATTCGTCAATAACACTCTTGAAAATCTCCCAGTCCGCAGAAATCTTCTGCAGCTGCAGTTTCCCGACTTCAGTAATCCGGTAATAACGGCGCATCCGCCCCTCAAACGGCTCATCATGCGTCTCCAAATCGCCATCCTTCTTAAGACGCCTCAACACCGGATAAAGCGTCGACTCACTAATCGGGAAATTTCTCTGAACCGTCTGCGTCAAAGCGTAGCCGTACATATCCTCCCGGCTGACCAGCATAAGCACCACGCCATCCAGCAAAGCTGTCGGAATTTGTATTTCCATATTTATACCTCCCTATTTATATTTTTTCTCTAACATCGTCATCCAAAAGCCCAGAATCAGCCCCAACATAAAGAAGACGAGGGACAATAGGCCAGTACCAAGAGTAAAACCTGCATAAGAAATAGACTCGGCAGACTTGCTCGGCACCAAGATGAGCACCGTACTTGACAGAACAAGTCCGATAATAAAATGGTAAACCCGAGAATGATAACGCAACAGCAACCGCTCCATCAACTTCGAGAAAGCCAGAAGTGCAATCACACCGCCAATCACAATCGGCAGGAAAACCCCCAGCAAATCACGATTCTGGAAACCATTGAGCATCGGCGTAAACAAACCCAGAATAATCAGCAAATTAGACGGCGACAGTCCAGGCACCAGGACACCAAGCGCAATCAGCACACCGGCCAACACGAAGCCAGCGAAATTGGCAGGAATCGTCAGACCGATGGCCGGCAGCATATAGAGAACCACTAGTGAAACCAGGAAAGTACCAACAAGCCAGAAAGCATCCGTCTTGTCGCGCCTTGATTTTTCAGTGGACTCCCTGAAAAGCGCCGGCAATGAGCCCAAAATCGCCCCCGCGAAACCCCAGAGCACAATCACCTGAAAATGCGTCAGCAAATAATCCAGCGGCCGTGACAGCAATACCAGGCCGAGGATACCGCCGATTCCGACCGGCAGAAAATACAGAAAATTACCCTTGAAATCCCGCCGAATATGCGCTAGAAAACTCAGCAGCCGCTCGTAAATCCCCATGATGGCTGCCAGCACACCGCCGGAGACACCCGGCAGAATGAAGCCCAGGGCAATAATCATGCCTTTGATGACTCTAAATATCCAATTGAACATAAAACCTCTTTTGTTTTTGATTGTAATATAATACTATATTAAATATAATATAATGTCAAGTATAAAGTTTGAACAAAATGAGAGAATGGGAAGAGCGAGCTGTTTTCAGCCATGTACCAAAAGCGCTTGCCCCCGCAGATGATTTTTCATTACCCAAAAAATGAGCTTCAACTTTCTTCCCAAGGAACCAGCAATGACAGCCAGAGCGATGGGGGAGAAAGGATATTTTCTCTTTTTGAAATAGAAACTGAAACAAATCCGAATAAAAAACGTATTATATAGTAAGAGGCGTTTTACAAGAGAAAATCAGGCAGAAATCATTATTTATCAGCCGCAGGGCGATGCTGAGCGAATTCTTATTTACTTTTGAAAAGTAAATAATCTGAATGCGAGTTCACTAAGGATATTCCGGGACTATCTGAATATACAGAGCGAAAAAAGCATATGAAGAAAATCTCGTCGTGGATTGAAACATGGGACAGGCTTGGTAGTGATGTGCTATTAATCTTGTTGGCTCAGAATATATTTACTTGTGTTAAAATATGAATATAACAGGTTTAGCAGACAATACCGCGGCTACTGCAGCATTTCTAGGGTTTTCTATCGCGGGGGCAGAGTAAGAATTCGCAAGTCCTTGGTAGAAGCTGTGATTCAGCTGTCAGCAAATCTTTTCTTCGGTGCCGGCATTGCGAGCTGTATCCTGATACCTGCGAAAAACAAGCCTGATACAGACACATTCTTCCTTGACGCCAGCCGGGAGTTTAGGAAAGAAGCCGACAATAACGGGCTTTTAGACGTGAGTATTGACAATATCCTCTCCCGTTTTGATAAAAAAGAAGAAAGTGACTGTTTTGAGAAATCGGTCAAAAGTTTATGGATAGCGCTTTTCAAAGAAAGGAATTGGAGTGAAAATGAAAAAGAAAGATAAAAATGAAATTTCGATTATTCGTTCTTCTGTTGCAGAGTATTTAACATACATAGGAGCAACTGGGGATGACGGGGTAGAAGTTGTTTTTGCGGACGAGAATGTTTGGCTGACACAGAAAATGATGGGAGTTTTATATGATGTTGAATCGCATACTATTAATTATCATTTAAAAAAAATATTTTCAGATACTGAGTTGGACGAAAATTCAGTTACTCGAAAATTTCGAATAACTGCAAAGGACGGTAAAAACTACAATACTAAGCACTATAATCTCAAGGCGATTATTGCAGTTGGCTACAAAGTTAATTCAGAAAAAGCAGTCCAGTTCCGGAAATGGGCAACGGACGTCGTTGAAGAATTTACGATAAAAGCCTACGTAATGGATGATGAACGACTAAAAAATGATGGTAGTATTTTGACGAAGAGGTATTTTGAAGAGCAGCTTGAACGGGTTCGTGAAATTCGTCTGTCAGAGCGCAAGTTCTATCAAAAAATCACAGATATTTATCAGACTTCGGTTGACTATGATAAGACAGCTCAAGCCACACAACGTTTTTTTGCGACTGTTCAGAACAAATTACATTGGGCTATTACTGGGAACACTGCTGCTGAGATTGTTTATGACCGTGCAGACAGTGAGAAAGACTACATGGGGCTGACCACCTGGGAAGATGCGCCAAATGGAAAAATTCAAAAGTTTGATGTGTCTATAGCGAAAAACTATTTGACAGAAAAAGAGAGTTTTCAACTCAATCGTCTGGTTTCAGCCTACCTAGATTTGGCAGAAGCTCAAGCTGAACGCCACATCCCTATGACAATGGCCGACTGGGAAACCAGACTTAATCGTTTTATCGAAGCAGCTGACCGGGAAATCCTGCAAGATGCGGGAAAAGTTACTGCTGAGATTGCCAAGGCGAAAGCAGAATCTGAATTTGAAAAGTATCGTATGATACAGGACAGATTATTTGCCAGTGACTTTGATTTGTTTTTGGCAGAGCGGGGTGGTGATGGAGAAGATTGCTGATGGGGAGCTGGATGAGAGCTCGGTTGTGTCTATTATTTCAAAATCCTAGGAATTTGATTCCCCTAGGATTTTTTGAAGGAAACTCTATTCGTTTTGACAATGAGAAATTAGCGGCGGAAATTCGGAGCGTTACGTGAAGAACTGAGATTTCAGAAAAAGGACTAAGGCCGAAAACTTGACGTCAACCTACAAATGTAGTAAAATAAACCTACATAAGTAGTCGGGAGGAAGCTAAAATGACTGTAACATCTGTAAGACTAAACGATGCAGAATATAAAGTAATGAAACAATTCGCCGATTTACACGGGAAATCACTGTCGACGATGCTCAAAGAAGCCCTTGAAGCGCAAATTGAGGATGATTTTGACTTGCAGCTGGCGGAGCGCTCTTTGAGAGAGGATGACGGAACAAGACTCTCTATTTCAGAAATGCGAGAAAAATATGGCTTATAAGTTCAAGTTCAACAACACGGCAGAAAAGCAGTTCTTGAAGCTGGACAAGCCTGTAAAAATGCTGATTCTTGATTACTTAGAAAAGAATATTGACGGGACGGAGCAGCCCCGTCTTTTCGGTAAGGCGCTGCAGGGGGATAAGCGCGGACTTTGGCGTTATCGTGTGGGCAAATATCGTCTGATTGTTCAAATTCTTGATGATGAATTGCTTATTTTGGGGATTGCGGTTGGCAAGCGCGGGGATATTTATCAGCGATAGTACAAATATGATTGAAGGTTGGCAGCCGGAAGTCAGCGATGTTCTTCGTCTCCGTGAAGAAGCAATAGCTTTAGGGATTGTGTAATGGCTCGAAAGAAATATGATTCATATCAGTACAACGATCCTGATAACATTTATACCTATCCGAACTCAAGCGTCCTAATTAACAAAATTGATGAGAAAGACCCTCAAAAAGCACGCATTTTCGAATATCAGAATGTGGCTTCACAAGCTTTGAGAGTGATTTCTAGGCCTATTTTGGTAGAAAATTGGGAACTCTGTCATCTGGCAGGTTTTTTGAGCACAAGCAATTAAACAATCACAAATCGTAGGTGAGTTCATAAGAGATAGACTATTTCTTAAAAAAGTTATATAATTTAAAGCATGAGCAAATACCATTCGGATTATCCGATTTCTGAAAATAGCAGTGATGAATTCAATCGCAGTATTTTTGCATTTTCAAAAAGTTTCCAGGAGGAAGTCACAAAATGAGTTGGAGAAAGCACTAGGCGCGGAACTAGGCGAGATTTATGTCAAGGCTGATGAAGGCAGTTGAAGCAGATGATTGAAAAGTTGCCTGACGCGATGAAAATGCAGAGGGCTTCCAGGTGCTGAATGAGGTGAATCTTAGGGAGAATCCTTATACGAATATGGCATATGTGATTAAGGGGATTTTAGGAGAGTAATCCGAAATACTATTGAGGAAATAGCCAAAGAAGTTAAAAAAATGTTGGGAAAAGTGTAATATGAGATGTAAACTGGAAACTCTATTTAAACGGTTAAAGTCGTTAAATGGTGCAAACTATGATGAATCGGAACAGGTGGGAATCAATAACCAGCTTAATGGGCTTAAAAATTCGGATTTAAAAAACTATTCGGTCCAATATAAAGTGCTGATTGATAAGCTAATGCCGCTAAATGTGCCCTATCTAAACGATGATAGTAGGGCTAATAGTAGTATGCAAGAAGCTTTTGAGAGAGGGGTTAGAAGTCAATTGAGCTCTTTGTCCACTTCAATTAATACCCTGATTCAATTAGAACCGATAGCCAAAGCTAGTGAAGGTAATATTGTATTAGTTGGAGCAAATGGATCTGGGAAATCTAGTTTTGCCGAATACTTGACAAAAAAAGGATTGTTTGACAGTATCGTGGCAATTCCTGCGCAGAAAGTATTATTTTTTGGAAACAATTACGCTTCAAATAGTTCTACGCCTGAAACAATTCAACAAAAACAGACTAGGATTGAGTTGAAAAACCAAGAGATAAGAGCTAATGTCCCAGAGGGACTGAGCACTTTATTATTGGACTTAATCGTGGCAATGATAAATGAGGAAACTCAAAAATCTGTTGAGTATAAAGAAAAAGCCATACCAGGTAACACTCAAAAGGTTCCATACACTAGTTTTGATAGTTTTAAAGAAATATTCCAGCAGGTGTTTACTGGAATTACTTTCCATATGGAAACATCTTCGAGAGTATTAACACCGATACGTGATAAACATGAGTATACTCTTAATGGGATGTCAGATGGAGAAAAAGTAGCAATTTATTTCATATTGTATGTTCTATTTGCCAAGAAAAATTCTTATATAATTGTTGATGAACCTGAGACATTCTTGAATCCGAATATTTCAGATAAACTCTGGGACTTACTTGAGCAAAAACGAAGTGATTGCCAGTTCATTTATGTTACTCACAATGTAGAGTTTATCAATTCTCGTTCAAATTCTTCTTTATTTTGGTTGAAGTCTTCCAATATGGAGAATGACTCTTGGGACATTGAATTAGTTGAAGATGCGGATCTACCGGCTAATTTGTTAGTTTCATTGCTGGGTAATAAAAAACGTGTGATGTTTTGTGAGGGAGAAGATAATAAATCACTTGATTATCAACTGTATGAAATTCTTTTTGGTAAAGAGTACACAGTTTATCCTGTGGGAGGCTGTGAGAGTGTCCGGCATTGCACAAAGACATATAATGCGAATAAACAGAAGCTGTTCCAAAATGCGGCTATCGGCATCATAGATTATGACTTACGAAGTGATGATGAAATTCAAAGACTTAAAGATGAACAAGTTTTTGTCATTGAGTCAATTAACGAAGTTGAGATGGCATTTTTTCTGCCCGAAATTTTAGATGAAACGATTAAAAGTGCGTTTCCTGATGATGATGGAAGTCTTATTCAAAATTTTAGACAAGGACTTATTGACTGTGTGAGGAAAAACCAAAAAAGAATAATTACTCAGGCTGTGAAGAAGAGGCTGGAAGAGAAACTTTCGAAAGAAAAACTTCAGGGAGAAAGTTTAGCGGACTTGAAAGAAAACTTTCTAAGTTTATTTACAGAAAAAAGGTTTGAATCGATTTCTAGAGAGATTACTCAAAAGTTTAAGCCCCAAGAGAACGATGATTTGAAAGAATATAAATTCTGTTTGACTATCTGCAGTTTGAAAGGAGAGATTTCTGGAGCTCTAAGCAATGAAGTCTTTGATGATGGCACAACTAAAATAAATTATATCCGAAAGGCTGTTGGAACTCTAAAAAAGAATAAAGACTTGGCAAAAGATATTAGACAGAATTATTTTCCTGGTATTATTTATAGTGAGGAATGATGATATGAAGACTAACAAAATCCAAAAAGCCCTCCAAACCGAGCGAAAAAACGCTCTAAAAGGCGGTCTATACCACAAAACGCAAATCAGCCTAAGTTACAATTCTAACCGAATTGAAGGCAGCAAGCTAACAGAAGAGCAGACCCGCTATGTCTTTGAAACGCAGACAGTAGGTTTTGGCGCGGACGGGCTGCCGGTTGACGACATCATTGAGACGAGCAACCATTTCCGTGCTTTCGACTATTTGCTGGATACGATTGATGAGCCGCTGAGTTCCACAATGATCAAGCAACTTCACAAAATTCTCAAGGACGGTACGAGTGATAGCCATAAAGCATATTTCAATGTTGGCAATTGGAAGAAAATTCCCAATGAGGTTGGCGATATTCAGACGAGCCGTCCTGAAAATGTCGAAGCGGACATTCAAAAGCTTCTGACGGATTATCGTTCGCTTTCCACGAAAACATTTGACGATTTGCTGGCGTTTCATGTCAATTTTGAGACAATTCATCCTTTTCAGGATGGAAACGGTCGTGTTGGTCGCCTGATTCTATTCCGTGAATGTTTAAAAAACAACATTGTGCCTTTTGTGATTGAAAATGATAAAAAGCTCTTCTATTACAGAGGTTTGAGCGAGTTCAATACGCAAAAAGGCTACCTGCGAGACACTTGCCTTGCTGCTCAAGATACCTACAAAGAATGGGTGAAATACTTTTATCCAGAGATTCTACTTTCTTGAGAAACACCCTCTAAAACTGACAGATGATGACAGCACTCACTATACACTGGCAGTAATAAGAGAGCTCTGTGCTCTCTGACGCAAAGTTTCTGACAAGATTCCCACTCAAACCGTTTCATAAACAGCCCCAGCATAAACCCGAACATTCCCCGCAAAAAACTCCAGTTTCACCCACTGGAGCTTTTATATTTCCAAACATTCAGTTAAGATAAAGCTATAGAAAAATACTTGGAGATAACAAATGCCCAAAAACGCATACACAAAATCCGGCGTTGACGTCGAAGCTGGCTATGAGGTCGTGAGCCGTATCAAAAAGCATGTCGCAAAAACCGAACGTTTAGGTGTTTTGGGCGCGCTGGGCGGTTTCGGCGGCGCTTTTGACTTGGCGGCGGTCATGAAAGCGAACAAAATCGAGGAACCTGTCTTGATTTCCGGGACGGACGGCGTGGGAACGAAGCTGATGCTGGCGATTGAGGCGGATAAGCACGATACGATCGGAATCGACTGCGTGGCCATGTGTGTCAATGACATCGTCGCGGCGGGCGCGGAGCCGTTGTATTTCCTGGACTATATCGCCACGGGGAAAAACGTGCCGGAGAAGCTGGAGCAGGTTGTGGCGGGCGTTGCTGAGGGTTGCGTTCAGTCGGCGGCTGCGCTGATTGGCGGTGAAACGGCCGAGATGCCCGATATGTACGGCGCTGAGGACTATGACCTGGCGGGCTTTGCGGTCGGTATGGCTGAAAAATCACACCTGATTGACGGCGAAAAAAATGTTAAGGCCGGTGATATCTTGCTGGGCCTTGCTTCATCTGGTATCCACTCGAACGGTTATTCGCTGGTACGCAAAATTTTCAAAGACTTCGACAAAAGTGAAATCCTGCCGGAGCTGGACAGGCCATTGATTGACGAGCTATTGACTCCGACGAAAATTTACGTGCAAGAATTGCTTCCGCTCATAAAATCGGACAAAATCAACGGCATTGCCCATATTACAGGCGGAGGTTTTCATGAAAATCTGCCCCGAATGTTCGGAAAAAATCTGGCGGCCGAAATCCGCGAGGGCAGCTGGCCGGTGCTCCCGATTTTCCAGGCGCTGGAAAAATACGGTAAAATCCCGCACAGCGAAATGTACGAAATCTTCAACATGGGCCTCGGCATGGTGCTGGCGGTCTCGCCCGAAAACGCAGCAGCCGTGAAAGCCGAGCTCGGCGCCTTTGAAATCGGCCGGATAATTCCGAAAACAGCGGAAGACAAGGCGGTCGTCATTCAATGAAAAATCCAATGAAAATTGCCGTTTTCGCGTCGGGAAATGGCTCAAATTTTCAAGTACTTGCAGAAAAGTTTCCAGTCGAAGTTTCACTTGTCTTTTCAGACCATCGTGACGCCTATGTCCTGAAACGTGCCGAAAAGACGAACATTCCAGCAGTCTCATTTGAACTCCGAGAGTTTCCGGACAAAACTGCCTATGAAGTCCAGCTGGTAAAGCTATTGCGAGACCACGAAATTGATTTAGTCGTTTTAGCCGGCTACATGAAAATCATCGGACAGACGATGCTTGACAGCTATGAAGGCCGCATCGTCAACATCCACCCCTCCTATCTGCCCGATTTCGCAGGCTCGCCGCACGCCATTGAAGAAAGCTGGCAGGCAAAGAAGGGGCTCGGCGTTACCGTGCACTTTGTGGACAAAGGCGTGGACACTGGCCAAATCATTGCTCAGACTGAAGTCCCTTATTTGGACAATTTAACGGATTATGAACAATCCGTTCACAATGCAGAATATCAGCTTTATCCAAAAGTAATCGAAAAATTAATTAAGGAAAAGAAAAAATGACGAAACGTGCACTCATCAGTGTTTCAGACAAAACAGGCATCGTAGAACTTGCCCAGAAACTTAGAGAACTGGGCTGGGAAATCATCTCAACCGGCGGGACAAAGACTGCGCTTGATGCCGCAGGCATTGACACTATCGCGATTGATGATGTCACAGGCTTTCCGGAGATGATGGACGGACGGGTCAAGACGCTGCACCCGCTGATTCACGGGGCGCTGCTCGGCCGGCGTGACCTTGACACGCACATGACGGCAATGCAGGAGCATCATATCCAGCCGATTGAGCTTGTGGTGGTGAATCTCTATCCTTTCAGGGAAACGCTGCTGGCAGGCGGTTCTCAGGAGGAGATGATTGAAAAGATTGACATCGGCGGTCCTTCGATGTTGCGTTCTGCCGCGAAGAATCACCAGTTCGTGACGGTTGTGGTTGACCCGAGTGACTATGCTCTGGTCTTGTCCGAGTTGCTGGCAAGCGGTGAAACCGCATTGTCCACCCGACAGAAGCTCGCAGCCAAGGTTTTCCGCCACACGGCCGCTTATGACGCCTTGATTGCCCAGTATCTGACGGCGCAGTTTGGCGGCGGGACGCCTGAGAAGCTTACGCTGACCTATGAGCTCAAGCAGCCCATGCGCTACGGCGAGAATCCCCAGCAGAATGCTGATTTCTATGAATCTGCACTTCCGACGCACTACTCGATTGCACAGGCTGTCCAATTGCACGGCAAGGAGCTGTCCTACAACAATGTGCGGGACGCCGACGCTGCCATCACGATTGCCCGTGACTTTGACGCGCCGACGGTCGTTGCGCTCAAGCACATGAACCCTTGCGGCATCGGCCAGGCAGAGACGATTGGACAAGCCTGGGATTACGCCTATGAGGCCGACCCCGTCTCTATTTTCGGCGGTATTATCGTGCTGAATCGTGAAGTCGATGCGACAACTGCCGGGAAAATGAGCAAAATCTTCCTCGAAATCATCATCGCGCCGAGCTATTCGGCCGAAGCCCTGGAAATCCTGTCCAAAAAGAAGAACATCCGGCTTTTGACCGTTGATTTCAGCCGGAAAGCAGACTCTGAGACTGAGCCGCTCTACGCAGGCGTACTCGGTGGTCTACTCGTGCAGAATCAGGACGTGATTAAAGAAGACCCGGCAAACTGGCAGCTCGTTACGGGCGAAAAGCCGACCGCTCAAGAAGAAAAAGCCCTCGAATTCGCCTGGAAATCCGTGAAATTCGTCAAATCAAACGGCATCATCATCACGAACGACCACCAGACCCTAGGCGTCGGCCCAGGCCAGACCAACCGCGTCGGCTCAGTGAAAATCGCGCTGGAGGCGGCCAAGGACCGCTTAGACGGTGCAGCGCTTGCGTCCGATGCCTTTTTCCCTTTTGCGGATAACATTGACGAAATCGCCGCAGCCGACGTGAAATTCATCATCCAGCCCGGCGGCTCCGTGCGTGACCAGGAGGTGATTGAGGCCTGCGAGAAATACGGGATTACTATGGTGTTTACCGGGGTTCGGCATTTCAGACATTGAGTACAAATTTCTAAAACTGTCCACGCGGGCAGTTTTTTGATACTATACTAAATTGTGCTGGACAGAAAGGAAGGAGTCATGGTCTTTTCAGATTCGGTCAATTATTGCTCCACATTCAGGACTCGGATGTCGAAATTCAAAGGTTCCGTGGTGGGGAGAGTATAACAAGGTTAATATAATGATAAAAGAATGCAAGAAGAATTCATTTTAAGGGCAGCTCTAACAAACAGCTTTTCGTGACTTTTGAGATATCTACGCGCAAACGCGATGCTGTCCATTCGCTCTAAGCGACTAAAGTCGCAAGGCGAAATGGCAAATTTACGAAAGTCAAGGAAGTCCGACGACGGCTTACAGGTGTAAGTCTAGGAGGTCTGACGCAGGATTTCGTAAGCAGGCTGTTGCGACTTCAGCCGCTTACAGGTCGCTTTCCCCACCACTGTGGGGGAAATTTAGCCAAAATCACGAAATCTGTGTTTGTTAGAGCTGCCCTTAAGGTTGAATTTCTTTTTTCATATTGGATTATGTTTGCTCTTGTTTAGATACGTCAAGCTTGTCCAAAGCTTCAATCTCACGCTGAATCAAATTTGCCGTATTTGGACAATCACAAAAAAGGAGAGCATCTCTGCATTTGTTCATTTCATTGAAAGCAGAACTTTTTTTTATCTTCCCAGTCAGATAGCCTAGCTTAACTTTGTTATATTTTAGGGTCAGATTTTCGTACATGTTGTAATCACTACTTCTAAAATTTGTCAGAAATTCCACTAACTCTTCAGCTAAAGGGTAATACTTTTGTAAGATACAAGTGTCAATGGCAGTTAGGCAGGTCTGAATAAAAGCGCGTTTAACACTAGGAATATTGAGATTTTTCCCTGTAAATTTAGTTAATCTATCAATAATTTTCAAAAAACTGCCAAACTCAAAAAAGTTGAGACAGTGATCAAAAAGTAAAAGATCATACAGCCTCCAGCTCTTAAGTCTAAGAAGGTAATCTTTGATCAGTTCCTTATCTTCTTGAGGAACTTGAAAAGAAGGATTGATAACTTCCATAATAGCTTCCACTTTTCCTTTATCCAACTTGTACTTTAGGATATCTGGCGCATGTTTAATCTGATTTTTTATTTCTTCAAGAATTGTCTCAAGTTTTCCAAAATCCTGTGAAAAGTAGGCATTAGAAATTGCAGCGTCGTCATAAAGTAAAATGTCGCTCTTCCCCAAATAGGTATTATATTCATCCTGAAACTCAAGTAAGGTCACGTTAATATTCGAAAGTAAGCGGAAAACTTTATCTGCTCCAGGCATAACTTTGCCGTTTTCAAAACTTGAAAGCTCTGTAGCAGACATTACCCCTTTTGCAGCCTCAGTCTGGGTAAGTTTTCTAGATTTACGCAACAGATTGAATACAGCGCCAATATTTTGGTCAATTTTCTTATTTTTGTTCATGTCAAACTCTCAATTCTAAGATATATTTAAAGTGAATATTATTATTGAAAAGCCCTAAACCCCTTGAACTGTATAATTTTCAGCCTATAAATC